>JAAXUD010000329.1 GCA_013336205.1 Lentimicrobium sp.
TGCAGGTGTATTCATACAATAATCCACCAGCTTATCAATACTTGAAACCGCTACATGCAACCGGGTATCAGAAGAAGCATAATAGATATAAACGGTACCGTTTTCATCTGCTATCCAGCCATTTGAGAAAACAACATTGGAGACATCCCCTACCCGCTCCTCCCCTTCAGGAGCCATAAAATAGCCTCCCGGACCTGCAATCAACCTGGTTGGATCTTCCAACGCAGTCATATACATATAAAGAACATATCTAAGTCCTGCGGCACAATTGCGAACGCCATGTGCAAGGTGCAGCCACCCAGCTTTAGTTTTGAGAGGGTGCGGACCTTCGCCGTTTTTCAATTCCTTGATGGTATGATAATACCGGTGATCAATGATGATTTCATTTTCCACCGCTGCATTGCGCATATCGTCGATCAACGCCCAACCAATGCCGCCACCCTTACCGGTATCGATAAATCCATCCTGGGGGCGGGTGTATAATGCATACTTCCCGTCGACAAATTCAGGATGCAGCACTACATTCCGCTGCTGACTCGCCGATTTGAGATCTGCCAGGCGTTCCCAGTTGATCAGATCGCGGGTTCTAACGATTCCGGCAGCAGCAACAGCTGAACTCAGGTCACCTGCAGGAGCTGTCGGGTCTTTCCTTTCGGTGCAGAAGATTCCGTATATCCATCCATCTTCGTGGCGCGTAAGCCGCATATCATATACATTGGTATCAGGCTCAGCAGTCTGGGGCAAAACCACCGGGTAATCCCGGAACCGGAAATTGTCAATCCCGTTATCGCTTTCAGCTATGGCAAAAAAAGATTTTCTGTCGGCTCCCTCCACCCTGGCCATCAGAAGGTATTTGTTGTTAAAAAAAATTGCCCCGGCATTAAAAACTGCATTTACCCCGATACGCTCCATCAGGAAAGGATTACTCAACTCATTAAAATCATATCGCCAGGAAAGCGGGGAATGTGCAGCCGTCAATACCGGAAATTTATACCGGTGATATATCCCGTTGCACTTTTCAGGCACGGCTTCATTATTAACCGTGAGCAATTCCTCATGAGCTGCCTTCAGGGCTTTCAGCTTTGCATCAAAATCAGCACTGTTCATTGAAAGGATTTTTGGTATTTAAAGAAAAGGTTTCAAATCAAAACCTGCACAACTTTACCATACAAAGATCGGCTCACCATAGCCAAAAACACCTTGGTGATTTTTCCAAAAAAGGTTGTCTGTTGTAACATTTCCATTACTTTTCATCAAATATAAAAGGTTATAAAGATTCTTAACCGCTGTTATACAAGTGCTTATAATCCATTCACTTTTCACGTTCAGAAGTAAAAGCCAATCGCAACCAAAGACCAGGCGTTTGATGCGAAGAATTAAATATTCCCTTTTTGAACATATAATTGGAATAAAATCCTAAAATTCCTTACCTTAGCTGTTTATTTTCTCCGGTTCTTATATTTGAAAATAATTCATGTACAAAGTCTTAATCGTCGATGATGACCCCACATTCTGCCTTATGCTCAAGTCTTTTCTTGGGAATAAGGGGTTTGATGTGAAAGAAGTATTCAGTGCAGGGAGTGCGGTGAAGGCAGCCGGTGAGCAAAAATTTGACATTATCCTTACCGACCTGAGATTGCCGGATTTTGATGGCATTGTCCTGATCGACAAATTAAAAAAAATCGCTCCGGGGGTTCCCGCCATTCTGATGACCCGCTATGGCGACATAAGATCGGCTGTAACCGCTATAAAATCGGGCGCTTTCGACTACATCACCAAACCGGTTAACCCGGATGAGTTGCTGCTTACTGTTAATAAAGCCCTCGAAAAGCAAAAACCGGATAAGCTGAATGAACCTGGTATACGCAGCGAAACGCTGCCGGGAAGTTTAAATTACCTGAGGGGAACCAGCGAGCCTTCGCTGCTGGTTGAGCAATATATTTCGCTGGTAGCGCCTACTGATATGTCGGTCATCATTCAGGGCGAGAGCGGAACCGGAAAAGAATACGTAGCCCGCATGATTCATCTGAAAAGCCACCGGCACAGCAAACCGTTTGTTGCGGTTGATTGCGGCGCCCTCTCCAATGAGCTTGCCGCCAGTGAATTGTTTGGCCATACCAAAGGATCTTTTACCGATGCGCACGCCGATAAGGAAGGGCAATTTCAGCAGGCCAATGGCGGTACGCTTTTCCTCGATGAAATCGGCAACCTTTCATACGAAAACCAGTTAAAATTGCTGCGTGCCACCCAGGAACGCAAGGTCAGGAAGATTGGCGGGACAAAGGATGTGGATGTGGATGTCAGAATCATCGTGGCGACCAATGAAGACCTGAGTGCAAACGTGCAGAAGGGAAGTTTCAGGGAAGACCTGTTTCACCGGCTGAACGAATTTAAAATAAGCGTTCCGCCACTCAGGCAGCGGGGAGAAGACATCCTGAAATTCGCCAATTATTTTCTAAGTATGGCAAATCAGGAGTTAGGCAGAAATGTGAATGGTTTCGACAAAACTGCCATGGAAATTATACTGAAACATAGCTGGCCTGGTAACATCAGGGAGATAAAAAATACAATAAAGCGAAGTGTTTTGCTGAGCACTACCGGCATTATCACTTCACGGGAACTACCGGCAGAGATGCTTGAGAAAGAATCTTCTGCCTCAGACAAGGATTTAAAGAATACCACTGACCTGAAATCACTGGCCGAGTCGCATGAGAAAGCCACGATTGCGAATGTGCTTGAACAGGTTCATTTCAACAAAACAAAAGCTGCACGCTTATTAAACATCGATCGGAAAACGCTCTACAATAAAATGAAACTTTACGGAATTGAGGGGTAGTGTAATTTGTTATTTGATGTGCTGGAAAAAGGGAAACAGCAAAGTCGGGTTATTGATTAAGAGACTGTTTAAATTTTAATTCAATTTTCAATTGGCCCGTCCTTTAGGGCGGGTATAATTAAAAAACAGCAAACCCAGGGGCAAAATCCTGAAAAATTTGTAAATTCATGATAAATTTTTCAGGATTTTGCTAATATCTATGTAATTTTTATTCAAAACCCGCCCTAAAGGACGGGCCAATTCATCGGATTTAACAATATTTAAACAGTCTCTTACTGCTACTGAATAACCAGATCAACAATTGAAGTTACAGGTGCGGAGCATGTCTGGCCCTGGCATTTATAAATCAGGTTCTGATCACGTTTGAACCGATGGCTGAAAACAGGTAATTCTGACTTTTCAACAGCCGCAGCTATCAACACCCCCGGATTATACCTGCGGTTTAGGATTGTTGCATTCCTGAGGGCATTCGGGCCACTGATTACGATGGTGGTCACACCCATGGCTAAAGTCACTGCATTTGTTGCCCAGCAGGCATAAGCCGAAGGATAGGCAGTGAAATTCATCTGCAGGTTAATAACCATAGCTTTCGCCCGTTCTGTATAATCAGGCTGTTCGAGATAGTGTCCCAGCGAAATAAGCACACCGGCCATTATGGCATTGCCCGATGGCTCAACGCCATCAGTGGTGCTAATTATTCTTGAAATTGCCGGCATGGTTTCGCCGGCGTTGATTCCGGCAGGAGAATACCAGAATAGTGGTCCGGCCGGATCAGTAAAATGAGTGATTACAGTTTTTGCCAGTGTTTCGGCCCTGAAAAGCCATTTTTCATCAAAAGTGGTTTGGTACAGAACAATATAAGCTTCCGCCAGAAAAGCGTAATCATCGAGTAAAGCGGTAATTTTAACTTTCCCGTTCTTCCAGACCCGCTTGAGTTGGCCTTCACTGCTCATAAAATGCTGGTGAATGAATTCTGCGGCTTTAATGGCGGCATCAAGCCATGCCTGCCTGCCCTGAGCCTGATAAGCCTGGGCCAGTGCTTTTATCATCAGTGCATTCCACGATAGTATAACTTTATCGTCAAGCGCCGGCCTGATTCTTTTTCCACGCTCCACCAGCAGGATATTGCCTGCCATTTTGGTCAGTTGTTTCAATTCCTCTTCCGACAGATGCTGCCTGGAGGCAAAAAGGGCATCATCGGCAGGGCGGATCAGAATACTCCTTCCTTTTTCCCAAAGGCCAGCTCCGTCTATTCCCCAATAGTCGGCAAGTAGATCCGCGTATTCAGGCATGATTTCTCTGAGTTGCGCCCTGTTCCACAAATAAAACAAACCCTCTTCTCCTTCACTGTCCGCATCAAGTGCTGAATAAAAAACACCTTCAGGCGAAGTTAATTCCCTGAATACAAAACCTATTGTTTTTTCAACAATATCTGAATAAAATTCATCACCGTTCAGGCGGTTCATATTGGCATACAGGCTTATCAGTTGCGCGTTATCGTAAAGCATTTTTTCAAAGTGCGGAACTTTCCAGTTGGAATCT
>JAAXUD010000866.1 GCA_013336205.1 Lentimicrobium sp.
GTAGATGCCCGGAATATTGATGTATGGCTTCCGGATGGTTATACTGAGCATAAAAAGTACGCCGTTTTATATATGCACGACGGACAAATGCTTTTCGACAGCACCATCAACTGGAATAAACAGGAATGGGGCGTTGATGAAACCATTGGACGACTGTTGAATGAGAATAAAATTAAAGATTGTATTGTGGTTGGAATCTGGAATACCCCAAAACGCCATGCTGAATATTTTCCACAGAAGCCTTTTCAATCTTTAAGTCAGGTGCAAAAAGACAGTGTCAACAAGGAACTTCAGGATCTGGGACGTACAAGCGAAGTTTTTCAGCCTGTTTCTGACAATTACCTGAAATTCATAGTAAATGAACTTAAACCATTTATCGACCAGACCTTTTCAACTTTACCGGGCCCTGAAAACACGAATATTTCCGGTTCCAGCATGGGCGGGTTGATTTCAATGTATGCCCTTTGTGAATATCCTGAAGTTTTTGGTGGTGCAGCGTGTCTTTCAACCCACTGGCCGGGAGTTTTTTCTATGGACAACAATCCGGTTCCGGATGCTTTTGTAAATTACCTGAAAGAATATTTACCTGATCCGGAAACCCATAAAATTTACTTTGATTATGGCGATCAGACCCTGGATGCCTTGTATCCGCCATTGCAAAAGAAAGCAGATGAAGTGATGATAGCCAAAGGATTTACAAAATCAAACTGGGAAACCCGCTTTTTCCCGGGTGAGGATCATAGCGAAATATCATGGGGCAGGCGATTGGATATACCTGTGGCTTTTTTGCTAAAAAAATAATAAAATGTCCTCATCCAGATTAACAATCGCAGTTATAGTCTGTTTGTTTTCAATACTTTACCAGGTAACGGCACAGAATACAAATTCAGATTACACAAAATTTGTAAATACCTTTATTGGCACCGAAGGGACAGGCCATACCTTCCCGGGCCCCTCCCTGCCTTTTGGAATGGTGCAACCCGGACCAGACAACCTCCATCAGGGCTGGAACTACACCAGCGGTTATCAATACCGCGACACTACAATTAAAGGCTTTTCACAAACCCGCTTTAGCGGAACCGGCATCAGCGAAATGGGTGATATTCTGCTGCTTCCGTATGTTCAAACAAATCAAACTGAGCTTCAGAACCAATACTTTAAAGAGACAGAAACAGCAAGCCCCGGATATTATACCGTTACAAAAAAGGATAGTGTAAAAGTTGAACTTACCTGCTCCGAACGGGTCGCTTTTCACCGCTATCATTTTCCTTCGGAAGAAGGTAAAGTTCTGGTTGATTTTCAACATGGACTTTGTTTCTTCACCGATAGCCTTGTTCTGGAGAGTGATGTGAAAATTGAAGACAATCGCACCATTACAGGATATTGCCATACTAAAAACTGGGTGGAAAGAAAGTATTTTTTCGTAATTGAGTTTGACAAACCTTTCACAAAATCAGAACAACAGGCAAAAAGCCCAAAAGAAAATGCCCCAAGATACATCCTCTCATTTAACCCTGGCAGCCCAAAAACCCTTCAGGTAAAAATTGCTTTATCAACCGTGAGTGTGGAAGGAGCAAAATTGAACCTTCAAACTGAAATACCACACTGGGAATTTGAAGTGGTCAGGTTGAATGCCGTTAAGGGCTGGAATGAGTATTTAAGCAGAATTGAGATTGAAGGGGATAAAAAACAAAAGGAGATTTTTTAT
>JAAXUD010000867.1 GCA_013336205.1 Lentimicrobium sp.
AAGAATTGATCTTGAAATTAATTACATTCACTTTTTAGATAACTAATGTAAGCAGCAGTTACAAGCAACAAGAAACGAGATAAACAATCATAAGAAAGCGAGTATTTGGTATACACTAAACTTATTAACATGAAACGCTTTAGATTTTTATTTTCGGTCTTGATGATAATGATGGCACTTTTATTCAACTTTTGCAAAACGGACGATAATCCGGTTACTGTTGAACGGGAAAAATACGCCTGGGTATCCGGCGATATGGACAGCACAGGCTACGGCCAGATATTTTTTTCTGCTGATGGTGGCGAAAACTGGGTAAGGCAAGGGGAAGGATCTCAATCATTGCTGGAAGTCGATATCCATGACATCTGGGCAGTGGACGAACAAACCGTTTGGGCTGTAGGCAGCAGAAATACTATTCTGAAAACTGTGGATGGCGGAAATAACTGGGTCCAGGTCCAGGCACCTGCGAATAATCCGAGTACGATGCTGGTGTCTATTTGCATCATCAACCGCACAACTATATTGATCAGTGGTAGCGGCGGAAGCGTTTATCGCTCGACCGATAACGGAAACACATGGACCATGTTTGACCAGGCCTTCTTTCACAACGCGATGATGAAGGGTATATGGGCAATCACACCTCAGAAAGTTTACGTTGTGGGAGGCTATGGCAGCACTTACCCTCAAAGAGGATTTATTGGCGTCACTTCAGACGGTGGAGCTACATGGGATTCAGTTTCCTCTCCCGGTGATTACAACAGGAATCAGTGGATTGGTGTTACTGCTTCCCAAAACACGATTGTTGTATATGGCGTCAAGTCCCACTATATGGCCAGTGCCGATGGAGGAACAACCTGGAAAAATGATTCATTAGGCGCAGGCGGAGGCGGAGGCGGAGCCGATATCAATCATCTGGTGATGGTAAGCCCGGAAATATGGTGGGGAGCATTTGATATGGGGCAAGTCTGTCTGACCAACGATGGGGGATCTTCCTGGGTTTCACAGTTAGAAGACCAGGGTGGTGCATATATGTTTGGCATCGATGCCTGGAACAGCCGGTTCGCCCTGGCTATCGCTAAAGGGGCCGTATGGCCGAAATACGGAAGGATCATGAAAACCGTGGATGGGGGAACAAACTGGGAAATTAAGAAAAGCTACAGGGCTTTTTTGACCAAAGTAACCTTTATCAAACAATAAGCCGGGTAAAAAGAAAACTATGGTGTTACTGAACAAATAGCCTGCGGCTGGAACCTGCAATTGATTTTATCCGTTAAAGATATTGAAGGTGTTCAGCACCTGAATCCGGCAATCTCTTTCACTAAAAAACCTCCCCGTTCACAACGAACAGGGAGGTTTTTTTAATGCCTGTTTTTGGAAAATCTATGCTTATTTCAGATGGGCATCAAAAAACGCCTTCACTTTAGCAAGATTTGAAGAAGCTTCAAACTGACTGCCACCATGCGCTGCTCCATTAAGCAACTCATAACTTACTTTTTCACTTCCAAGTACCGGCAGCAGCGCATTGTAGAAGTTCAGGCTCTGTGTGTAGGGGATGTTTCTGTCGACACTGCCAACCTGAATAAAAAAGGCTGCATCATCGCTGCTCACGTAGGTGGTTGGATTGGCTTTGGCTACTTCGGCAGGTATGGATTGAACCGCGGCACCCATCAGCCTGGATTCGGGTGAGTTGGCATTGTTGGTTGAAA
>JAAXUD010000868.1 GCA_013336205.1 Lentimicrobium sp.
CCTCTGGAGAGGGCCGGGGAGAGGTCCTAATCTCAGTAAAAGACAATGGGAATGGCATACCGGCCCATGTGCTTGACAAGATATTCCAGCCTTTCTTCACGACCAAACCTACAGGCGAGGGCACCGGGCTGGGACTGAGCATGAGTTACGATATCGTTACCAAAGGGCATGGCGGAGAGCTGAAAGTGGAAACCCTTGAAGGTGAGGGAACTGAATTTATTATTGTTTTACCGGAATAATTTAAGATTATGAAAATATTGGTAGTCGACGACGAAAAAGATATCCAGTCCCTGTTTGAACAGCGGTTCCGGAAAGAAATCAGAGATGGAGCGGTGGAATTTGTTTTTGCTTTTTCAGGTGAAGAGGCACTGAATTGTTATGGAAAATGCCTGCATGAAGCGGTGCTTATACTTTCCGATATCAATATGCCCGGCATGAGTGGGCTCGAGTTGCTTCGCCGGATAAAGCAGATTAATCATGAACCACCACCTGTTGTAATGATGATTACCGCTTATGGTGATGCCGAAAATTACAACAAGGCCATGGAGCTGGGCGCCGATGATTTCATCGTTAAGCCGGTTGACTTTAGCGCATTGAAAGAAAAAATCAAAAATTTAATCTGATGGCAAAAATACTTGTAGTGGATGATGAGTCGGATCTTGAGATCCTGATCAGACAGAAATTCCGCAAGAAAATAAGGGAAGGCGAATACGAATTTGTATTCGCCATCAATGGCAGGCATGCCCTGGAACAATTGCAGCTTCATGCCAATGTTGACCTGGTGCTGAGCGACATCAACATGCCCGAAATGGATGGCCTCACCCTGCTCACAAAACTCAGCGAACAGCATTCAATCCTGAAATCGGTGATTGTTTCTGCCTATGGCGATATGGACAATATCCGCACCGCCATGAACCGGGGTGCCTTTGATTTCATCACAAAACCCGTCAATTTCGAGGATCTGGAACTGACCATTGATAAAACCTACAGGCATGTGCTGCAACTGAAGGAAACCATGCAGGCGATCAAGGAAAACAACATACTGAAAATGTATGTGGATGAAACGGTACTCAATTTCATGGGCAGCCGCGAGTTTGAATCCTCCCTGGTGGCCAATGAGACCATAGAAGCAACCATCGTCTTTATTGATATCTGCAGCTTTACGACCATCAGTGAAAATGAAGCTCCCGATCTGGTGGTGAAATTGCTCAACAATTACTTTGATGTGATGGTTACTGAAATCATAGCACAGGGAGGCTATGTCGACAAATTTATCGGCGATGCCATTATGGCTGTTTTCCGGGGTGAATATCACCTCGACAGGGCCATTGATGCCTGTCTGGCTGTAAACAACAAGGTAGAGTTGCTGCCTGTGATTTCGGAACATGTATCCTTCAAACCAAAGGTATCCATCGGCATCAACAGCGGTGAGATGATCTCCGGAAACATAGGTTCGGCGAGTCTTCGCAGGCTTGATTATACCGTTATCGGCGATGTGGTCAACACCGCCCAGCGACTGCAGTCAGCCGCACAACCCGGTCAGATTATCATCGAAGAAGGTGCTTATCAGCAGATTAAAGATTCCTTTAAATGCAACAAAGTCGGTGAAGTCAAACTGAAAAACAAGCTGAAAGCGCTCACCATTTATGAGGTAGTAAACTGATTTTTTTCTGATTAAGATGAGGGAGTAAATTGAAAATCAT
>JAAXUD010000033.1 GCA_013336205.1 Lentimicrobium sp.
CCTGCAGAACTGAGGTTCCTTTAAAACATCTTCGATTCCGCGTGCATTCATCAATGTCATTATCCGCCGGCTCCTGGTTACTATCCTCCAATAGTCGCCCATTCCTTCCACATACAACACATCAGCTGTTGTCACTTTCTCCATTCTGGTTTCGGTTTTCACGAAGAAAAAGTCTTTCTCAGCTGTCTCCGGGAGGTTCAGCGAAACCGGCCGTTCCGGTTCATTAGCCGGCACTTTATACATCCTGTCGTAAACCTTGTTGATACCCTTGATAAACCGTTCAAATGAAATGGGTTTCAGCAGGTAATCCGTTACATCAAGGTCGAAACCCTGCAGGGCATAAGAGTCATAGGCAGTAGTAAGTATCACAAACGGCTTCACCTTCAGTGCGTTGAGCAACTGTAACCCTGAAAGTTCCTCCATCTGAATATCAAGCAGGATTAAATCCACACTATTATTCCGGAGGTATTCCAGGGTATCGAGGGCGTTATCAAAAGTATGCAACAGGTTAATAAAAGGAACCTTGGTGCAATATTCCCGGATAATATCGAGGGCCAGTGGTTCGTCATCAATAGCGATACAATTGATCTTCATATCATTTATTTATTTCGAGATAAATTCTGTAGGTTTCTGCATCTTCACTTATCAAAAACTTATGCTTACCGGGATAAATCAATTCGAGTCTTCTCCTGATATTGACAAGCCCAATTCCACTTTCGCGCTCTTCAGGCTTAAATGTAGTCTTTTTTATATAATTCATTACTTCAAAGCGTATCAGATTTCTCGCTGCTGACAAACGAATAACAATCCCCGGATTATGCTTTTTACTGCCATACCTGAAAGCATTTTCGACAAAAGAGATCAGTAACATTGGCGCAATAGACCTTCCTTCGGTGTCTCCCTCAATCTCAAGCGAAACAAAATCAGGGTTTTTAATGCGTAGTTTCTGAAGTTCAATAAAGCTCACCAGGTATTCAACTTCCTTTTCAAGCGGTACTTTATCGGTGGTAGCATCATAAAGCATATACCGCATAATGGAAGAAAGTTTCATAACGGCAGCCGGTGCTTCTTCAGATTTCCGGTATACAAGAGAATAGATATTATTGAGCGTATTGAATAGAAAATGCGGATTTATCTGGGACCTGAGCAACGCAAGTTCACTGGCTTGCTGCTGATTGATTAATTCGTCCTTAAGCTTCTGTGATTCAAACCAGTTAATCATAAACCGGATCAGTATGGCATAGATACCGGTGATAATTACCAGGCGGAGGTTGTTCCAGGTATAAATCCATTTAAAAACCATTTCCTCATCAGATATACTGCCGAAAAGTTTCCAGAATAAAAATTCCACCGGTGTGCGGAATGCAGTAACCAATGCCAGCATTAGTATGCCGCTTAATATTGCCAGGGCTTTATTCCTGAATTTCAGCAAATAAGGGAAAGAATAATAGATAATATAAAACGACATTATATTGAGTATAGTCGTCACGCAAACATCTTTCAGATACTTATTTCCGGCCAGATAAGCCTCATCGAGCTGTCCGAGGTATAGAGGATACAGTCCCTGGTTTATTATATAAAACCAGAAGAGAAAGTGAATGAGAAGGATGTTTTTCCTTTTCATCTTAATATCCTTATTTAGGTAATGAATTTTGTTACTCAAAGTTATGCAAAATAAAGGATTCCGGTTCTTTAAGTTACAATCAAATCGATGAAATGCGTTGATTATCCGGTCAATTGAACGCTTGATTCTGCAACTGCCGTTAAAATGACAGAACTCAGGCCAAGATCCCAAGGGTTAAGAGAACCGGATAAAAAAAGAGGCTGCCACTTTTATTGAACAGCCTCTTGCCTGAATTTTATCGAACAATGGTCTGGCATAGAATTCACATTTAGTTCTCACTTAGTTCCTATCATTATTTATTGTCTGGAGGATACGAAACCCTGACAAAGTCGTGGTAAGCATTTGTTCTATTACCAGGCGAAACATACCCCAATACAATATGTTTGTTTTTCAAGATATTATAATCCAATGGGTAATCACATTTCCATATGCATACATTGTCGAGCAAGAAACTCACATAATGCAACTTATCGATACTGATCTGCATTTTATGCCAGCTTCCTGATGAAATATTTACCGGGAAGGCAAAATCTCCTGAATACATTAAGTCTCCCCCATCTGAAATCGCCTTCATAACAAGAAAAGTTTTATTCTGGCATTTATAGGGTACGTTAACCATATATCCGAAATAAATGAGTCTCATAGAGATCCCTGTCTGAGGAGAATCAGGAAGTATGGACACACCTATTTCAGCGCCTGCAACGACGCCCGTGCTGGTGTGCCTTTCGATGCACACATCTGATTCAATGGTATACCCTTCATCAGAACCAACATAAATTTTTGAAACAGCAAAACTACCCTCCGGATATAATCCGTTGTTTACAAATAAGCCTTCTCTGCCGCATGCCTTGTCCACCCATCCGGGTTGAGGATTGCCATACAAATTCCATCTTTCGGTAAAACTAATATCAGAAGTAAATGTGTCGGTCCAGTTTTTCTTGCAATCCGCTACCTGAGGATCCAGTGTGGATTGAATCATTTCAGAATTTTGTGGTTCTGATGGCAGAGGAACTTCATCTTTTGTGCATGCTGTGAAAAATAAGGAACCGGCCATCAAGGCGATTCCCAGATAATTAAATGTTTTCATGGCTTTGAATTTTACGTAAATCAATCCGTGGAAATAATTTCGGTATTTGCCAGTTATAAACTAATGTTCACTGGTCATACCCTTAAGCGATTAAACTAATTCCGGGGGTGCTGAGCCTCCTTACGGAGGTCGTGCCGGAGGGATAAGTTGTGTTTCAGCTTTCATATAAGCTCTTTTTAAAAGTTTACCGGCTTACTGCATGCTAAATATTTCCGTTGATTTCAGAAGAAAAGAAATGCGAGGATCGCCAGGATAATTAAAAACAGGAAAGCTGTATAAGAACCGGCTGCCTTGTCATTCATATAGCGTTTAAATAATTCCATGGCTTTGGTGTTTTCGGGGTTAAAAAATAATTCCTTACCTCTGTTAATGTTGAGGTTGATTGTTATCATTTAAATTCTCTAACCGGCTGATTATTTTCTCACACAAAAGTTCTTCATTTCCCGAACACCAGCCCGGATGAGTGCAAATAATGTTCTGCTGCGCATCATAGAGAATGGTACTGGGAATAATGCTGATGCCAAGGGAGCGTTTAAAATCTCCATTCACATCAATATAAACCTCAAATTCCCATCCTTTGCCGGCAACAATGGGTTTTACATGGCTCCAGGAGCCTGAACAATCCTCACAAATGGCAATAAAGTTTACGCCTTTGTCTTTCAGCTGACTCAGCCAGGCAGACTGAACCGTCTCAAGATTTTCGCAGCATTTCGAATTTCCTGATTTCCAGAATAACACGATTACCGGTTGTCCGGGAGTGATCACCTCTGAAACCGGGATGAGTTTCCCGTTCAGGTCGCGCAATTCAACACCCGGCTTTTCTGCCTTCTGAGCCGGAAGACAGGAACTACTGAACATCATCAGAAGTAAAATCAGCACCGTTTTCATGATTTCAGATTTTTTATTCTTTTGTTTCACCACTGCGCTCCAATGACTTATTTGGTTGGGTTGAAAATCAATATTTTATTGTAAACACATTGATTTTCAGAAATGTATATACAAAGTTAAAGAACAAAAAAGGCCCTGTCAATCGCATGAAAGTAGATAAATGAAGCGACAACACTGCCCCGGCTCAACCAGAAAAATGGGTTGCAGGGCAAGAATTCCTGATCCATTTTCACACCCGGAGATAAAAAATCCCGGGTGTTGCAACCCGGGATTTTCGTCAGGTGCACAATAGATTAAAATCAATTATTTGTGAATCACAACTTTCTTTATCTCCCTGTTAACACCCTGCACGATTTCAAAGAGATACAGCCCGTCAGGCAGGTTCTCAAGCCCGATAACAAAGGCGTTATCTCCTTCCGAAACCCTGGTTTCAAGCCGTTTTTGTTGCCGTCCCGTTGTATCGAACAGGCGCATGGTAACAAAGCCGTCGGCGTTGCTGTTAAACTCAATGTTCAGTGCGGTAGCAGCAGGGTTTGGATAGAGTTTCAAAGCGGTTTCTGCTGCAACTTCTTCAACCGGATCAGCTTCGGAGCTCTTGTAAATTCTGGCCAGCAATGAATAACATTCGCTCTGGTTAAAATGGCCAGAATTCCCGTAAACGCGGATATAATACGTTCCTGCAGCCCCTTTTGTATAAACAATGGATTCGCTGCCGTCCGCCAATGCTGAGGAGGTTGCCAGCAAGGTTCCGCTGGATTTCACCAGTTGCATTTTATATGGACCCGGCAGATTATAAAGGCTGAGGTTTATCTTCTTCTGGGCGCTGGTATTGTTAAATTTATACCAATCTATATCCGTAAAGAAACTTATCACCCCCGTGACCGGCACACCAACACTGATCTGTGTAGCCGTGGCCAGGGTATTGTTTGGTTCGCCGGGATTGTTGCAACCATCGGCAATGGTTTTAAACCAGCAGCATGTTGACCATGTTCCCGGCGTACCATCGCAAACGCCCTGAACCTGGTATTCGTAGAAGCTTCCAGTTGAAAGTCCGGTTAATATAAAACCGGAAGTCACATTGCCCGGGGTTGTCCACTCAGTGCCTCCGTAAAGCCTGTAGCGCAGGTTATAACTGCCCGCAGCGTTTGTGTTGATCCAGTTTGCCGAAGCGCTGTTCTGCTCAACATTCAATACTTGTATGGCTGTTGGTGGCTGGCAACCCGGCAACCCGACTTTGCGCAATTTTTGAAAGAAACCGGAAGAATGATTACCTGGTTCCATGTAAAAGGTTCCGGGATCGGGATCAAAATCTATGGGGAGTCCCTGTTCTCCTGATAGAATAAGGTTTTCAGCCGGATCAAGGCGAATCGTACCTACACCGCTGCAACAGTATACCTTAAATTCAAGAACCCATTCGAATGCCCCGGCATTGTTTAGTTTAAGGATCACCGGGTTCCCATCGAAGGTTGTCGGATTACTCAGTATATACTTGCCCGGCCCGGGATCAAAATCAATATTCCCCCTATAGGATGCTTTTACGTAAAGGTTGCCGGCTGCATCCATACAAAGGTCTGTGCATGCAATAAAGTCGGTAGATTTGGGACTTATCAATAAGTCAGTCCAAACGGCATTCCCTGTAGCCGGGTCTATTTTCTGTATCTCAGAGCTGGTTTTTGTGTTGTATACTCCAATAAATTTAACTGTATAGAGGTATCCATCCGGGTGATACCATAGACCATGGATTTCGGCAACGCCTGGTACGTTATAATTTTTAACCCACGAAAACTGTCCGTTCATGATTTTGAGTAAAAAAGGGTCACCATCGGCATCTGTCAGGTAATAAACACCGGGACCCGGGTCAAAATCAACTGTGCCGCTAAAACCGCCACCCAGGTACATTTCCCATCCGTTTGCGTTGACATTTACAAACAGAGCACGGCATCCTTCGCTACCAATTCCGCCAATACTTCCGGCCCAGTTGAAATTGCCGTCCGGATCAAGCCTGAGCAGGTATACATCGCTATTGCTTCCATTGGCGTTTAAGAGCATTTCCCCCGGACCGGGATCAACATCCAGTGTTCCATAAAACTCACCCGCAGCATAGATGTACCCATCTGTGCCAATCATAAGAAAGCCTGCCCAACCGGTTACAGCCGAAGAAACCAGTTGCTTGGCCCACAGCACAGTCCCTTCAGGCGACAGTTTCAGAATAAAATCATCAGATTCTGCCTGTGCAGTAAGGGTAAATTCTCCAAAACTGACAATACCATAGAAGTGCCCAATGACATAGATATTTCCATAGGCGTCGGTACTGACTCCTCTTCCAACATCCTGCACTTCCCCGCTGTTGGCACCAAACTGTAGCGCCCAAAGGAAGTTACCGTCAGGATCCAGCTTCTGTACAAAAATCTCCCTTTCCTCCGGAGACGCGCTTGTTAAGGAGTAAACTCCAGGACCGGGATCAAAATCAACGTTCAGCGTAAAATAGCCTGTGGAAATGCTGTTTCCATTGTTGTCAACAGCCATGTCGATGATGCCGACAAATCCCCCGTCAGGCATGATCTGTTTTGCCCAATCGAATTCGTGGGACAGTTGTGCATTGGCCGAAAGTGAGATGAACAGGCTTCCGGCCATGCAGACCAATAAGTAAACTAACTTTTTCATGATGCTGATGGATTTGGGTTTTTTGTTAAAACAATGGTTTTTATGACATGACTATAATTTTTATTAAACTGCCAAAACCATTGATTGTCAGTAGCATAATACAAAGTTAAGCCTATAAAAAAGGGCTGTCAATCGCATGAAAGTAGATAAATGAAAGTGGAAAAAGGGGATAATCGTTGATGTGAGGATGTGGTTATTTTACAATTTGTAAGTATAACGCTGCGGACTGCGGGGCAGGCGAAAATACAGGCATTGAAAACAGGAAGATAAGCAGACCGATTGCTTGTAGTTTAAATGATATACGCAGGAAGGCTGATCAAATTGATCTGCTTATGATTCATACCCGGATTGCCGTTTCCCTGAAGCAAATAAAGGACAAAAAATAAACGCTGAAATTGTCTCAGCGTCATATACTCAGGAATTCTACCTGAACACCTTATTAATGGCATCGATACGTGAATGCACCTGGAGTTTTTCGTAGATATTTCTTACATAAGTTCTGACGGTTTCTATGCTGATGCACATCTGATCAGCAATTTCCTTGTACTGGAAGCCCTTCGACAATGCCTTCAGCAACTCCTGTTCGCGCTGTGTAAAATTCTGGAGCAAGCCGGGGCTTTGGTTCTGCACCTGGAAAGCCTTGATCACATAACGGGCGATCTGCGGCGACATAGGTGAACCGCCGCGCGCTATGTCGTAAACGGCATCGGTGAGCTGAGCCGGTGAGGCATTTTTGAGGATATAACCCGATGCCCCTGCACAAAGGGCGGCAAAGGTTTTGTCCTGGTCTTCGTGCACGGTGCACATCATGTATTGAACTGTTTCCCTTTGTGGCTTCAAAAGTTTCACACATTCAATGCCATCGATGCCGGGCAGGTTGATGTCCATCAATACCACATCAACATCCATTTCGGGAAAAGCATCTATATACGCTTCGGCAGAACCAAAGGATCCAACAACGTTCAGATCCTCGGGCTTCGAAAGAAATAATTCCATAGATTCCCTGATCTCTTCGTCGTCTTCTACCAATGCAAGTTGTATCGCTGACATGACTCCATTTTTAATGTAAACTTAAAAATTTCAGGGGCGCCGCGCAATCGCATAAAAGTAGATAGTTGAAGGCGTTTGGAGTCAGCTTCTGGTTGTTTGACAGAATTGTAATTATATACCATTTTAATTGTAAACTTCTCCTGAGAGGTGTACAGCGGTTCCTTGATCTGGCCGGCTCTCAATTTCAATCTTCCCGCCCACACTTTCCATCCTTTTCTGCATGTTTTTCAGGCCATTGCCTTTCAGTTTCATTGCTTCTGCGTCGAATCCCCTGCCATCGTCGGTAATGGTGAGCCGGTATTGATGATCGGGGCAATAACAGGCTACGCCGATGTTTTGGGCGCCTGAGTGCTTGGCTGCATTGTGCAGGGCTTCCTTAACCACCAAAAACAGCGTTCGCTTCAGATCGGGATTGAATTTCAGGTCGGTCTCCTTTTCGGGGAAGTCCAGTGAAACCCTGAAACCGGTGTCTTCGAAGAATTTTACGATGTAACTTCTCAGGTAAGCAAAGAAGCCTTCGAGGTTGTCGCGGTCGGGGTTGATGGCCCAGATAATCTCACCCAGCCGGTCAACTGTTTCATGCGAGGAGGCCAGAATTTTCTCCAGTGCATTTTCGGCATCGGACGGACTGCCGCTTTTTGCCTTTTCGCGGGCCAGTTCGCTTAGCCAGGCAATGCGGGTAAGGCCTGAACTGATGTCGTCGTGAATGTCCTGCGAAATGCGGCGGCGGATAACTTCCGTTTCCTTCTGCTTTTCGATTGCCACCAGTTGTTCCTGGGTTTGTTTCAGGTCTTCAAGGGTAACGGCCAGTTTGTTATTCTTCATGTTCAGCTCCTCGTTCGCCCATCTGATTTCGCTGTTCAGTTCCTTCTGTTTAAGAGCGGCCCTGCGTTGGTTTCGGTAAATCCGGAAGATCAGGAAGATGGACAGGAGGCTGAGCGCCACACCCCAAATTAAAAGGTTACGCTCCAGTAAGCGTTTGCCGAGTTTGAGCTGCTGCAGGTTCAGGTTCTGTTTCGTGAGGATCAGCTGTTTCTCCTTATCCTGTTTATCGAGCTTTACCACATCCAGTTCAGCCATCTTCTTCAGGTAGGCGAGGTGCTGCATCTCCTTGTCTTTCCTGCCGATTTCCAGGGCTTTATCTTTGAGCAGCATTTCCTGCCCGCGGGTGCGGGCAAGCAGGAGTTGCTGCTGCAGTTGGGTATTGGCGTTGGCAGCAGCAATATCACTTAGCTCCTTCTGGTACAGGATGTCTTTTTCCTTAATGCTGTATTCGTATTCGGCATCTTTACGGGCGAGCTGGTCGCGGATTTCTTTGTTATCTATACTGTCGCGCTGAATAATGTACTCTTTGTAATAGTAATAGGCTGAGTCGTACCTGCCCATAGCTTCGTATATTTCTGACATAGTTTTCAAGGCTACCTTCCTGCTAAGCAATTCTTTTGTGCTATCAGCCACAATAATTGCATTTTTGGCATAATTCAATGCTTGACCAAAATTCTTCTGGTAATTGTATATTTCAGCCATTATTATAAAGCAAGCACTATTTAATACATACTGTCCTGTCTTGTTATTATAAAAGACAGATTCATTCAAGCAGGCAAGGGCAAGACTATATTGATCGACTTCGGCATATCCAAGCTTTTTATAATAGTCTGATTTCTTAAAATGATTAAATGTTGAATCATCGATTACATACAAATATTCTCCAATAGTTAATAAAACGCTTGAAAGCATACCGTAGCTTTGTTGTAATCTGATGATTTCAAGTGCTTCAAATAAATACTTAAGTGGTCTTTCAGTTGTGTCGCCACTATTAAAATAGGCTTCGGAAATTGCTATCTTCACCATTGAAACCCAATACAATGAACCCGCGGTCTCAAAAACGGGAAGTGCCTCAAGAAGATAATCCAGGGCCTTGCTATTATCGCTAAGACATTTATAAATAGCGCCTAGAATCATTTTGCTGTGCGCTGAACTCATTTTATCATAAAGTGTTGAGTCTGAAATATTCAATGCTTTAAGAATGTAATCCTGTGCTTTTTTATATTTTGCTATTTTATAATATGTAACACCGAGTCCTTCATAAGGGTCATATAATTTGTCATTTCTTCCAATAGATTTATAAGTTTCTATTGCTTCATTATACAACATGATGGCTGTTTCGAATTCTCCCAACTCATTATAGAAATTAGCCAATGAGGTTGTCATAACACCTATGCGAAGGGTGTCATTCAATTCTTTATATATGTTAAGTGCTTCCTCTAGTTCTTGAAGTGAAAGATCATATTCTGCAGTACGTCTGTGAGAAAAGCTAAGATGTTGCAAGTTTCTGGCCAAAGCCTTTTGATTTCCAAGTTTTCTTGCAAGTTTTATTGCTTTTGTACTATATTCTATACAATTTTGAGCATCTACCAAACGTGCAAAGTGATCTGTAATTTTTGTCAATAGCATTAGATGTGTTGTGTCATCCTTCAGGTAATTCTTTTCCGCATTGATCAGCGAATCCAACTCAGCATTCTGGGCCAGGGAAACGGTATTTCCGGAAAATAATAACAGCAGAATAAAAATTAACTTTTTCATGGCCGAAAGACGATAATTAAAAATTTAACTTCAGGCAAATGATGGTTAGAAATGAGCTTTCCAAGTCAGGGCGGGCTGTTTAAAACAGAATTAAGATTGAATCGCAGGCCGGGCATGGGAGGTAAAGATGCCGTCAGGACAGGAAAGTGAAATATGACTAAATTACCCATGCTACAGTAAAACCGGTCACATATAGCATTTTCACAAATATAAGAAAATTTCGGGCAAATATCAAGGATTTCGGAAATTTTTTATTTGAACCCTTCACTGCTGCACCGGCTGTTTTTACAAAATATATCTGTTTAAAAAATTACTGTCAATCGCATAAAAGCGGATAAATCAATTTCATGCCACAGCAGTGGCTGGTTTGATTCATCAATTGATCAAACGCTAAATTCAGGCCCTGTGTAGTTGTTTAAATTTTTTGATAAAGAACCCATCCCTCCTTATGGTATATCGGAACAGGTTTTATAAACCCACAAAGCACTTGATCCGGACGGCATATTAACAGCGTTGATGGCCAACGCAACATCTGTATATTTTAAAACAACTGTTTAATTAACATTTATCTTGCCCCTGCTTATTTTTCAAAATCACCTTCTTATAAATCAGAAGGCTTTTCAGGCCGATAAGCAGAATTAGCATTAACTTTGTCGTGTGAAATCCCTTTCCATATTTTCAAATTTCCACCTTTAGAAATAAGGTCGGCAATTACATGGTTTCGCGACCCAAACCCTTTATTAATTCCGATATTTATTCTAATCCAGCATATTATGAAAAAATCTTTCGCCCTTCTTTTTGCCCTGGCCAGCCTATGGGCACAGGCACAATACAGCACACCCGGCACAGGCGTTACCTGGAACCTCGATTCGCTGGTGACAAATTCAGGCGGTGCAGTGATCCGGGATGGTGACAATTATGAAGTTACCGAAACGATCATCATTCAACCTACTGACGCGCTGAATATCCTGGAAAATGCAACCATACTGTTTCACGAATTAACCGGTATTGAATCGTCGGGAATACTGACAATAGATGCCCCTTTTCAGGCACTGTTTACCGCCATCGACAGCACTTCTGTGAATAAATGGAACGGGATTAAACTGCTTTCGGACCACGTAACCAGCATAAAAAATGCTACCTTCTCGTTCGGGGGAGGAATGCGGGTGCTGACAGGTACATTTTCAGTTGACGGCAGTAAATTCTATAAAAATTTCTATAATTCAGATTCCTATACTTCGAGCGCGGCCCTTGATATTTCAGGCTTTGCCAATGTAACCAATTGCATTTTTACGTTTAACCAGCGCGGCGCTATTGCTTCAGGATCGAATATTGCCTGCCGGGCAAATATCCGCAATAACTATATTTTCGGGAATACGACCGAAAACACAAACCGGCCACAAATAAACATGGGACCCTCGGGCCCGAACGATACCACTTTTATTGTGGGCAATACCGTGATTGGCAATGGAAGTACAAATTCAGGCGGCATCGCTTATTCCTCACTGGTGGGTTTGGCCGGCAATGTGGTAATTGATTCCAACTTTATAGATCAGAACCGCTACGGGCTTACCTTAACCGGAAGCCCAATCAATGGAGCTGTGCGTTACAACACAGTGACCAACAACAATATACAAAGTGATCCCAACCTGGGAGGCAGCGGGCTCAATTTTACCGCATCAAGCGCTTCATCCGACCTGCAGGCCGTGGTTACAGGCAATGTAATCAGCGGCAACCACTGGGGAATTACCATTATTGGTTATCCACAGGTCAACATGGGCGATTCTGCCGTCGCTACCTTTAATCCCGGAGGAAACCAGTTTTCTGACAACGGCAACGGGGGGATACTCTACGATCTTTATAACAATGGCCCGGTGGCTCAAACGGCCATGTACAACTGCTGGGGCGTGGCTTCACAGGATGCAGCCAGCATAGAAACTGTTGTTTTTCATGTAGTTGACAACCTTTCACTGGGCCGTGTTACATTTATGCCGTCCTGTGCTTTTCAGACAGTATTTAATGTGCAAAACGAGGCAGGCCTGCCATTATCGGGTGTCGAAATTGCTATTGAAAATTTTGACGAAACCCTTATTACCGGTTTCAATGGAAGTGCAGCTGCCATGTTACCTCCCGGCAATCATCTGTTTACAGCCAGTCTTGACGGATACAATGACTATAATGGCAACTATACCGTTGTGCCGGGCATCAATTCGGTGAACATTGAAATGGAAAGTTCAACTCCACAGTATTATACGCTCACATTCCAGGTAAACAACCC
>JAAXUD010000869.1 GCA_013336205.1 Lentimicrobium sp.
TTCACTTAAATGGACAACGGAGTTCAATATCGCTTTTAATAAAAACGAAGTTATAAGTATTGACGGACCTGAGATTGCCTATGGTGTAAATTATGTAATTGAAGGTGAAGAAATAGGCGTTTTCAAACTTGCCGAGTATGCAGGCGTTCATCCTATGACTGGTGATGCCCTCTTTTACAGGAACGATGGAAGCGGACTTACAACCAACAATTACAATGAAGCAAAGCCGGTGGTGGTTGGTTCCCCGAACCCTGATTTTATCGGTGGATTGACCAACGTTTTCACTTACCATCAGTTCGACCTTAATATCCTGATGAGTTTTGTATATGGCAACAAGATATACATGAGTGGAGACCGCTATCTCTCGTCCAATGCTGAATCGTGGGACAACCAGTCACTCGATCAGTTGGATCGCTGGCAGCAGCCTGGTGATTTTACTGATGTCCCACAGGCAAGATTTGACACCCGGAATGGGTCACAGCATTCTACCCGCTATCTGAAGGATGGTTCTTATCTGCGCATCAGGAATATAGCCCTTGGTTATAATCTGCCCCAGCAAACAACTCAGAAACTCAGGCTGAATAAAGTACGCATTTATATTTCAGGGCAAAACCTGTTTACGTTTACCAAATATCCGGGGTTCGATCCCGAAGTAAACAGCATGAGTGCCGGAGCCAGTACACAGGCTTACAACGTTTCGTTAGGCGTTGACTTCTTTACTGCACCCCAGATGCGCTCGCTTATTTGTGGAATAGAAGTGAATTTCTAGGTATTCATTTCAATCAACATTCATTAAAAAAACAAGCCTTATGAAATATTCAATCATCCTTATAATCTCAATTTTCGCATTGCTGTCGCTTCCCTCCTGTGATAAAAAACTGGACATTGACCCTCAGCAGTCAATGGATGCCGAAATTGCACTTTCGACCCCTGAAAACATTAAAGCCACCCTGGTTGGCGCTTACGTTGATGCCCGTTCCCGCTGGACCATGGGAAGCCAGTTTAACGAATATTCAGAGTTACTGGCTTCAACAGGCGATTTGCAACATGTAGGTTCAAACAGGGAGCCACTGGAGATCATTAACAAATCGATCTCTGTAAACAATTCATATGTTGCAAGCTCGTGGATAGACTCTTATCACCTGATCAATACAGTAAACAATGTGCTGGGCGTAATATCCATTATTGATGAACCGGAACGCAACAAAGTAAAAGGTGAAGCATTGTTCCTGCGCGGATGGATTTATTTTGAACTTACAAGACTCTGGGGTTTACCTTATCTGAGCGGACAGGAAAACAACCAGGCCGGAGTTCCCCTGGTACTGACACCAACAACACAAGCCAGTCAGGCAATACCGGTTGCCCGGAATACTGTAGAGCAATGCTATGCACAAGTAATTGAGGATCTTACACTTGCCAAAAGCCTTTTACCCGAAAGCAATGGTTTCTGGGCCGATTCTTATGCAGCCGGCAGTTTACTGGCCAGGGTTTTCCTTCAGCAGGGAAGATATGCAGAAGCTGCTGCCGAAGCAAACCAGGTGATTGAATCGGGTAAGTATCAGCTGATGTCAGGCCCGAAACAATCATTCAACAACGCATCAAATTCAGGCGAAGATATTTTTGCCCTTCAGAATAACCTGACCAGTAACACCATCTGGCTTACCGAACGCTATGCCAGTCTTAACGGAATGGGCAGGG
>JAAXUD010000330.1 GCA_013336205.1 Lentimicrobium sp.
GTTTCATATTGCTGATCTTCTTTTTGTATAACATTTTTCCAGACCAGGCTCAGCATACTCCCAGGGGCAAATTCCCAGTCAAACACCATGTCAATATTAAAATAGTTGTAATTAAAGTCAACCAGGTAATTAAATTCCTCATCAGGGTTCAGCCCGCCATCGTCATTTAGGGTAAAATATTCGAAATAATCACCTTTCTGCCAGAAATGGCGCAACCACAGTGAGATCGCTATCTGCCGGCTGATCATATATTTTCCTGAAAAAGAGTTTTCGAGGGTAACAATATCACGCCTTCCAAACCAGATGGTTTCAGTATTTTGGCCTATATAACCAATATCGCCCGGATTTAAGCCAAAACCAACTTCAGGTTTGATAGAAAACCGGTTGTTAAACCTGACAATAGGCTCTATTTCAATCCACAATGATTGCATTTTATCATGATCTATTGTGTAATTTAACTCTCCATCCATCGCTAACATTTTGCGGTAATCGCTCGAAAATCCAATCCAGGTCTGCGTATAACCCGGAGCGACGTAATACCGGCCGGCCCGGCGTGGTTCATAAAAGTCGTACCTGTCGAATGGCGAAAATGTAAGTCCCCACCAAAAGGAAAAGTAATTTTTAAAGGTTGTACTCCCTTTATAAGTAAACATTGTATTAATGTTCTTCTTAGAGTCTAGTGAGCGTGTCTGATCAAGCGCCAGGCTTTGCGCGAAGTTCAGAAATATACTGAATGGCTCATAAATTCGGTAACTCGTATAAAATCCCCGGTTCTCCTGGTTGTTTACACGATTAATTCCCAGATCGTTAATGTTAAAATATTTATCAAGCGCGCTTTGGTAAAGGCTGAACTGGAACTTCCCGCGACTTTTCATGAAGTAAAAGCCATAATTGTAACCCACCTGGTTTTCACCCATCTTGTATTTTGAATCAGCCCCTCCCTTATTCCATTTGGAAGCAGCGAAACTTATACCACCAAAGTAAGTTTTGGATCTGTCGCCTATGTTTGCGCCACCTCCGGTAACATTGGAGTCGTCCCACCCAGCTGGCCGGGTTACATTCGTATTGATAAAGTAAACGGAAGAATTGTTGGGTAATGTTTGCTCTGCAACAATTATATTGTAGTTTGAAACCGGATCGGTGAGTATTTCAGTTTCTTCCCCTGTAATACTGTCTATCACAGTAGCCCAGGTGTTTCCGGTAACGGCATTGAATATTCCCATTCCTAGTCCGCCTGAGGTTCGGCCTGAAAACTTTACCGCGTTCAAAAGCCTTGCTGCTATCGGGTTTTTGTATACCGATTCATTCGTTTCAAGCGAATCGTAAACCGAAGAATTAAGCAGCGGTGTTCGTCCTATTCTTCGTGAATAAAATAAATTTCCTTTTTGAAAAAGATCGGTGCCTTCGTTAAAGAAAGTCCGGTTCTCGTCATAAATCAACTCCAGGGCAGTGAGGTTTTTCTGAATCTTATCTGATTGTACCTGGCTGAAGTCAGGAAGCAATATCATATCCAGGGTAAAACTTTCGTTGATGCCATACTTTATGTCCATGCCACCATTAAAGGCACTTGATAACGGATCGTTGGCCAGGGCCGGGTCGCTGTTGTGTTGTATATTTGCTGAAACATAAGGTGTAAATGATAGTCTGAGTGGCGGCTTTATGTTTTCAAAACCAGTAAGTTTACCCCAGTGCATCAAACGGTTTCCCGATCCTTTTTCCTCTGGCGCCCATTGTATTTCTTCGCGGTACCGTCTTATTTTTCTGACTACCTGTAATCCCCATTCCTGCTTGTCTTTTGCAGGAAATCTGAGGGCTGAATAGGGGATACGCATTTCAACCGTCCAGCCACCGGCATTTATTTTAACTGAACTCTCCCACACTGCATCAAAAGTTTCGTCAACAATGCGGCCATCAACCTGCACTCCAGAGGCTGAAACCAGGTAATAATAGGCATCCTGCTGTTTGTCGTAAGTGTCAAACCCGATCCCGAAATAATCGGCATTCAAATCCTCATTATCACGCTCTCCAAGCTGGCGGGCAATACTGTCAGGATGTGGGTCATGCATTTCTGCTGCCACATACAGCGCATTGTCGTCGTAGAGCAACATTACTTTTGTAGGAAGACCTGGTTTTGCATTCAAGACCGGTTCAAATTGCCTGAATTCAGTAAGTAAGGTGGCTTGTTCCCAGGTAGGGTCATTTAATAACCCATCAATACGTGGGGGTGTTTCCGTTCTGACTATACCTGTCTGTGGAGGATTGCTTCCTTCGGCAAACAAGCTAAAACAAAATAAAAGTGCACAAAGAAGGTATGCCAGGGGATTAATCCGACGAGCTGTAATAATGTATTGTATGATCCCAGGGAGACCCATCAGATATTATTTTTTCGGCTTATTGTTATTTCGGAAAACACTGATAAATTTAAGTTTGTGTTCTTGTTATTCCGGATAATAAGTTAATCCCGGATTTAAAATTACTACCTTGTTGCCTGCTCCATTTCTTTCTCTGATCTCAAATGTGAGTATATAACCGTCATACCTGCTATTAATGCCTGCGATTATAAATTCCGGCCAAATATCTTAATAATTGATGAAATTATGAATTTCTTTTATCTTTGTTCGAACTGCAAGCCGATTCCTTTGTTTAAAGGCTTGGTTTAAGTGCAAATTTAAAGGTTTTTTTTAACAGCAGTTAATTAATTGAAGCGCTTCCCGGCATATTTTAATGAATTTTAAATAACACAACTATGAATCTTCATGAATACCAGGCTAAACAGATTCTCCGGTCATTCGGCGTTCCTGTGCCAAAGGGCATTGTTGCCGAAACTCCTGAGCTGGCTGTTAAAGCTGCTGAAGAAATTCAGAAAATCACTAATTCTGACCGCTGGGCTGTAAAAGCCCAGATTCATGCCGGAGGCCGTGGAAAGGGTGGGGGTGTTAAAATTGCTCAATCACTGCACGAAGTCTGGGAAAAAAGTTCACAGATTATTGGAATGACACTTATTACCCCACAAACCGGACCTGGAGGGAAACTTGTAGGCAAAGTGCTGATTGAGCAGAATATATTTTATCCCGGCGAAAGCGAAATCAAGGAATTTTACATGAGCATGCTGCTCAACCGCGCTTCAGGTAAAGTAATGGTGATGTATTCAACCGAAGGTGGTATGGATATTGAAGAAGTAGCTGCCCACACGCCTCATCTTATCTTTACCGAAGAAATTGATCCTAAGGTGGGATTGCGCGATTTTCAGTGTCGCAAAATTGCCTATAACCTGAAACTCGAAGGTACTGCTCATAAAAATATGCTGCAGTTTGTCAAGGCACTTTACAATGCCTATATGGGAACAGATGCTTCCATGCTCGAGATCAATCCTGTTTTCAAAACTTCTGATAACCTGGTAATAGCTGCCGACTGCAAAATGCGGCTCGACGACAATGCCTTGTTCCGCCACGCCGATTATGCTGCCATGCGCGACCTCACTGAAGAAGATCCTGCCGAAGTTGAAGCCGGTAAATATCATCTTAACTATGTTAAGCTGAACGGTAATGTAGGCTGTATGGTTAATGGTGCTGGTCTGGCTATGGCCACCATGGATATTATCAAACTATCCGGCGGCGAACCAGCCAATTTCCTCGATGTGGGAGGTACCGCCAATGCCGAACGTGTTGAGCAGGCTTTTCGTATTATTATGAAAGACCCCAATGTTAAGGTAATCCTGGTGAATATTTTTGGCGGAATCGTTCGCTGCGACCGGGTAGCCCAGGGCATTGTAGATGCTTACCGCAATATTGGAACCATCGAAATGCCAATAATCGTAAGGCTGCAGGGCACCAATGCCGAAGAAGCCAAACTCCTTATCGAACAATCAGGCCTTAAAGTTTACTCAGCAACCCTGCTGCAGGAAGCTGCCGGACTGGTAACCACTGTATTGGCCGAATAAGTTAGTTTATTGTTTTAGTTGAATGGTGTAAAAAGCTGCCCGAAAGGGTAGCTTTTTTTTGTTAACATCAACCTTAGTTCCTGAAAATGATTCTTTTGGAAATTAGAAATTAGAAATTTCTCTTAACCTTAACCTTAACCTTAACCTTAACCTTAACCTTAATCTCCCACCGCCTTTCCACTTACCGGCAGCTTACTATTTTCATGTTTGTTGATCTTTTTTCCTTATTAATAATTGTCAGAATATAAGTGCCACCTGGTAATTTATCAATGCTTACCTTAGGCTGATTTTTGAGCTTTTTTTGAAAAATTATTTTTCCAGCCATATCGGTTAACCGTATTTCCATTATAGATTCAGGCTTACCAATGCCAACAGTAAAAGAGCCGTTTGAAGGATTTG
>JAAXUD010000870.1 GCA_013336205.1 Lentimicrobium sp.
GTTCTTCCGGAAAGCCATGAAATACAAGGTGTATCTTTTTAAAACGGCTGTTCAGTGATCCTGTTTTGGATTCCAGTTTAAGTTCGCGTTTTTCAGAATTATAGATTATTTTGCGCTTGTAAAAGGTCCCGTTTTCATAATTATAGGATTTACCATCATCTTCATAATAAACAAATTCTGAGTTTTCGTTTCCGTAAAAGAAGTGAAGGTACAGGACATCACCCGGATTTTCTGAAGTGCTTTGAACAGCCTTTTGCATTGGAATTATTGCACCTGCTTTAATAAATAGTGGGAGTAAATGCACAGGACACTCCGTTGTTATTTCGCTGTTGCCCGATAGTTTAACTCCGGTATGCATGTTGTACCATTCTCCCGCAGGAAGGTAAACTTTTACCAGTTCGCGTGTACTTTCGGTGGGTGCTACTAAGATTGAAGGTCCGAAAAGATATTGGTTCTGATAAATATAGTTGTAGATTTTTTCATCAAAGGTGTAGTCAATAGCAAGGCTTCTGTTTACAGGCATACCGGTTTCAACTGATTCATGAAAAGCGGAATAAATGTATGGTAACAACTTGTATCTTAATTGTATGTAGTTTCGTGAGATGTTTTCAACCACTTCGCCATAAGCCCAGGGTTCGGCTTGCCTGGTGTCGTAATGTGTATGGCTTCTGAAAAACGGGCTGAAGGCGCCAACACCTATCCACCTTGCAAAAAGAGAAGGAGTCGCATCTTTGCTAAAGCCGCCCACATCAACACCGGTAAAGGAAACACCGCTCAGCCCAAGGCTGTTTAATAAGCGGCTTCCCAGCAGCATATGTTCTTCACTTGCCTGGTTGTCGCCTGTCCAGAGTGCCGTATACCGTTGCAGGCCTGCATAACCTGCCCTGGTCAGGATTAACGGACGTTCATTGTTCATCAGTTTGCGGGTGCCTTCATAGGTCGACCTGGCCATCTGCATTCCATACACGTTCTTGGCCTGACGATAAGTTGTTTTTTTGCCTTCCCAATCCAGTTCTACAAGGTTTGGCGTATACCCACCGCCCCAGGAGGCAATCTCATTCATATCATTCCAGAAACCTTCCACACCATATGCAACCAGTCCGCTGAATTTCTCTCCCCACCATTCGCGGGCAGCAGGTTTGGTAAAGTCAGGAAAATGGCACCAGCCCGGCCATACCTGTGCAGTGTAAACCTGGCCATCAGGATATTTAATAAACATATCTTTCCTGAGTCCGTCTTCGTATGCTTCGTAGCCTTTTTCAACTTTTATTCCCGGATCAACAATCACCGTAGTATGAACACCCAATGATTTAAGATCGGTAAGAAGCTTTCCGGGATTGCTGAAACGTGTGGGATGCCAGGTGAAAATTTTGTAGGCGTCCATGTAATGAATGTCAAGATAAATAACATCCAATGGGATTTTCCGGTCGCGGAAATTCTGAACCACATTCACTACCTCCGTGTCAGGGAAATAACTCCAGCGACATTGCTGATAACCAAGGGCCCAGATCGGAGGCATGGTCATACGTCCGGTAAGCTGTGTGTAATCACCGATGATGCCCGCTACATTGTTTTCGTGAATAAAATAGTAATCCATTTCGCCATCCTCAGCACTAAATGAACTGAACCTGTCGTTGCTTGCGCCGAAATTGAAGCGGCTCCGGTGGGTATTGTCCATAAAGAGGCCATAAGCCA
>JAAXUD010000871.1 GCA_013336205.1 Lentimicrobium sp.
GCGTAAAATGCCCAGGCTGTCGAGCACCCTGGTGGTTCTGATGACACCGGCTTTTCCCCGGTCGCAGCTATGGTTGTTGGCTGTTGCAAGTACATCAAATCCGGCATTCCGGGCAGCTACAGCAAGTTCGTCAGGTGCGCTGAACTGAGGATATCCGGTAAACGGTTTTCCGGCAAGGGTGACTTCCAGATTAGCGATGGCGATATCATAGGCTGTGATGATCGGTTTAACATAACTGAAACAAGGGTCGTAATCATAGGCAGAATCTGTTACGTCCCATGCTGCTTCAATCTGTGGCCCATGCTGCATAATATCGCCGGCAAAAAGCAGGGTAACCGAAGTTGAATCGGGTGCATTAACCGGATCAACAGGTATTGCTTTCTCAGTTCTTGTTGTCCCAAGAACAGTAGCAGCCAGCAATAAGTACCTGAAGTATTCCAGAAACATCTCCATAATTTATAAACCGTAAAGTAAACCTATCTGACCCCAGAAATGCTGTCGTCCCTCTTTGAATTCAGGGCTGAGGTAGTACTGTGAAATATTAATGCCAAGCTTGCGGTATTTGGCAAATAAGCCCAGGTGGATAGCAGCTACCAGTCTTTCAATTTCATTTGGTTTCAACGCATAAATGTTGTTTTTATTAAAAAGGCCACCCTGCAATGTAGCATCATAAGCGATCATTCTGAACTCAAGGCCACCATTAATGCCATACTTCCAGGGGCTTTCGTTTGTTGTTAGCTGCTCATAATTCTGAGGAACCGGAGTCAGCCCGGGGCTGAAGAATCCGGCCACTGCATTAATTCCCATGCTGGCGTTGGTATGCAAGGTGCCTGCATTCAGGGTGCCTTCAGCATAAACCTCTATATCAGGACTTAAAATCAACTGTTTTTGGATGTCGATCTGATAATTTAATACAAGGTCGTTTTGAATCTGTGTTTCCCAGCCAATTGGCTCGTCGTTTGAAGGTAACCCGGAATGAACTGAGCGCTGGAAATATCTGCCGAGCGCTATATCACCGATAACACCGGCTTCAAGGGCACTGCTTATTCTGATCCCATTCCCTGCATTTTCAGAAACCTGGCTGAATCGAACGTAAAGTGTTGAAGCATACGGCCTGTCGTTGACCAATGGTGGCGGTTCTTTGGTTGTAAGTGGCGTAAACATGTTATGATGCAGACTTAGCGATGAATGAACCACACTGCTGCTGTTCATGTTAATCATTAGTCTGTTAAGCCCCCATGAGGTGAGCCCGGGCGCGGTGTACCCTAAAACAACGCCATTGGTGTAATAACGATCGGTATTTGAAAACATGTCATTGTCAAAAAACAGCCAGAAACGATGATGCGGACTAATATAGCTGCTTACAACGCGTATGTCGGAGGTTTCGTCCCGGGCTGGTGGAGCAGGTTGCCCCGGATAAATAAGAAGTCTGAGGGTTGTTTCTTTCAGGTCGCTGAGCTCATTTAGTTCTCTTGCATCTTTAACAGGTTCTTGTGTTTTAAAAAAGGAGGTGTCAGGTGTGGATAAAGTAGGGTTTCCACTTGTTGATTTTCTTTTCTGATCGCCCGAGCTGATGCCCATTGCCATTTGAAAAAGCCGTGCAGCTTCTTCGGGCTTTGCCAGCACCGGTGCATCCTTGCCGTTAAATATTATTACTTTCCATGGAAAGGCTACCTGCTTGAGATTCATTTCAAT
>JAAXUD010000331.1 GCA_013336205.1 Lentimicrobium sp.
ATGATGGGTGGTTTTCTGGCAGTAGTCTGGACTGACGTTATTCAGGGCGTGTTAATGTTTGCTGCACTGATCATTATTCCGATAGCCGGTTTTATTGAATTGTCATCCGGTGGATTATCACTGAATGAGGCACTTGGAAATGCCGGAACAGACTTTTTGAGTCTTACAGGAGGAAAGACCGGCTGGGCGGCAGTTGCGGTGGTGATTGGAGGATTAAGCTGGTCACTGGGTTATATGGGACAACCTCATCTGCTTACAAAATTCATGTCAATAAAAGATCCGCAGAAAATGCGCACCAGCCGCAGAATAGCTTTTATATGGGCTGTTCCGGCATTTGCAGGTGCTATGACCATTGGTTTGATAGGGCTGGCGATTTACGGCCAGGGTCATTTCGATGATGTTGAAAGAGTGATGCCACAGATGGCAACCGACCTCATGCCCGCATGGATTGCCGGAATCATTATCTCAGCGGCTATTGCAGCCATGATGTCCACGGCCGACAGCCTCTTATTGGTAGTTTCTTCAACAGTCGCGGAGGATTTCTGTCACCATGTGCTTCATATAAACCTGTCATCCCGGGCTATGGTAAGTTTGAGCCGTCTCGTTACCTTATCTGTTGGTATTGCAGCCTTTATTATTGCAATTACCTCCGAAAAGCTTATTTTTTCAATGGTTTCCTATGCCTGGGCAGGTTTGGGTTCCTCCTTTGGTCCTGCAATTTTGCTGATGCTGAAATGGAAAAGAACCACCTGGCAAGGCGTTTTGGCCGGTATGATTACCGGATCGGTTTCAACAGTTATCTGGTCTGAAATTAGTGCTCTGGATCAAATGATTTCGGTAAGATTTACCTCTTTTGTGTTCGCTTTTGCTGCTATCATTATAGTTAGTCTCATAACCGCACCGCGCCAAAAGCTGGCAGCCTAAGCTTTCATTACTTTTTCTATCGTCTGCCAGAGTCTCTCTGCTGATTTATCCCAGGTGAAAACTTTTGAGCGTTCAAATCCGGCACTGATCAACTGCTGGCGTACCAGATCATCTGTTGAAATCCTTTTCATGGCAGCCGCAATATCTTCAGGCTTAAAAGGGTCGACCAGCAAGGCAGCTTCACCTGCAATCTCAGGCATCGAAGTTACATTTGAGGTAATAACCGGAGTTCCGCAACGAAAAGCTTCAACGATTGGAATTCCGAAGCCTTCGAAATAGGAGACATAGGTAAGCGCGATTGCAGAGCCCAGCACATTTCTCATCTCTACCGTTTCGAGCCTGCCTGAAAAACTGACACAATCCTTGAATCTCATTCCTTCATAAACCTGGGCAATTTCACCGGTCCACCACTTACGGGCACCGGCGATCAGCAGCATCGAATCTGAAGTATCAGTCTCTTTGAAAATATCAAAAGCCCTGAAAAGGTTAACCAGGTTCTTTCGCGGATGCAGGGCGCCAACAAAGAAAAAGTAGGGCCTTCCTTCTGTATGTCTGGCAAGTGTGGCCTTTTTCGTACTATCATCAACCGGTTCATAATACTCATTGGCACCATTATACACTACATCAATAAGTGATGGTTCAACGCCGTACTGCCTGATGATATCCGATTTCGAGAATTCTGAAACGGTAGCTATCCTTCTGGCTTTGCGGGCATATTTTTTAAAAAATGTGCGGTAATACCATCGTTCGGCTACCGGAAGGTCAGCCGGATAATGCTCAAAGTTGAGATCATGAAAAACGACCAGCGAAGGCACTTTTGTTCCCAATGATAAATAGCCATCGGGCGAAATAAACAGATCGGCTTTTATCTTTTTCAGGATATATTTTACCGATAGCTCAAACCAGATATAATAGAGGAAAGGGTGCCTGGCTTGTGGTCCGATAACAATGGGTTTAACATTGCTGCTGAATATGAATTCTTCATGAAAAGGCCGGTCGAATATGAAATAAAATTCATGTTCTGGATGCGACTCAGTTATTCTTTTCAGGGTTTCATAGGTGAACCAACCGATGCCTTCCAGCTTTCCGTGAAGCAATAATCTGGTATTTACCGCAATTCTCAAGACCGTTCGTTTTATTTTCCTTTTAATTATCTGCTGATTAGCACTAATTAACCAGGAATAATGATATTTTTGCGCAAATTTATAATTATTAATAATCCGGCCGGGGATTTAATTTAAACTCTGCCCTATTGTTTTCCGGCCTGATGTCAGCCGGCCATGCCAATGCAACGAAAGTTTCTGACCAACCTGGGTTTCCTTCTGTTACTGAATCTGCTGATCAAGCCATTCTGGATCTTCGGTATCGACAGAACTGTGCAGAATGTGGTTGGAGCTGAGGATTTTGGATTTTACTTTGTTGTATTCAATTTCTCATTTCTATTCAATATCCTCTTCGATTTTGGTATTACCAATTTCAACAATCGTAACATTGCTCAGAATACTCAATTGCTCAATAAGCATTTTTCAAGTATTCTGATTCTGAAATTTCTTCTGGCAGTTGTCTATTTTGTAGTTACCTTTTCAGCTGGATTGCTTTGGGGATTCAGGGGAAATGAGCTCTGGATGCTTGGCTTGCTGGGCCTTAATCAGTTTCTTATCTCGCTGATCCTATATCTGCGTTCAAATATTTCTGCTATTCTGCATTTCAAAACCGATAGTATGCTTTCGGTACTCGACCGTATTCTTATGATCGGAATCTGCAGCATATTGTTATGGGGCAAAGTAACGGAGCAGGCATTCAGGATCGAATGGTTTGTTTATGCCCAGACTGCCTCTTATCTGCTCACCGCTTTAATCGCATTGCTGATAGTTATCAAAAAGGCTTCTTTTATAAGGCTTAAGTGGAATATGCCATTCTTCCTGATGATTATGAAGCAAAGTGCGCCTTATGCGATACTTGTTTTATTAATGACTTTCTATAATCGTTTCGATACCGTTATGATCAAGCGCATGCTTAGTGGTGAAGATGGCAATATACAGGCAGGAATATATGCCCACGCTTATCGTTTGCTGGATGCATCCAATAATATTGCATATTTGTTTTCTGTGCTGCTGCTGCCCTTGTTCTCGAAATTGATTAAGCAGGGCCAGAAAGTTGAAAATCTTGTCAGACTTTCTTTTTCAATATTGTTTGTAGCCTCCGTTATTCTTGCAGTAGGTTCTGTTTTTTACAGGTTTGAATTAATGACGCTGATGTATGAACATTATATCAACGAATCTGCAGCGGTATTTGCAGTATTAATGGGCTGTTTTATTTCAATATCAACAACCTATGTATTCGGTACCCTGTTAACCGCGAACGGGAATCTGAGACAATTAAATATTGCCGCGGCCATAGGCATGGTACTGAATCTTGGACTAAATATAGCACTCATTCCTATATATGGCGCCTTAGGATCAGCCTGGGCAAGTCTTGTAACACAGGCTATTATGGCTTTAATACAGGTAATTCTTGCTAGCTATTATTTTAAATTCCGGATTAATTATCGCTATATTGGTGCGTTATCAGCATTCAGCGCAGGCGTTGTTATGATTAATTTTGCCAGTGTTTCCCTGGGTTTACCATGGGCTCAGTCTCTTGGTATTATGATTGTCGCCTCTTTGTTGCTGGCAACCATACTTCGTTTGCTCGATATTGGAAATTTTATAAGAATAGTTTCAGGTAGTAAAATGCAGACATAGATATTTGTAAATCTATATGGTTTTTATTTTCCTTTTTTCCATACCTTTGGCCATCCTAAACGAACCTACATTAAATTATGTCGGAGAATAAGTTAACAGAGATCAGGGATTTTGACTCGATCAGTCTCGGAATGTTTCTGTATACATGGCGTAAACACCTGGTAATTATAAGTATATCAGCAGCTGTATTGGCGATTCTTTTTTCATCGCCTTTTTTCATTACACCGCTCTACAAGTCAACAGTTGTTTTGTTCCCGGTTTCAAGTAACTCAGTTTCAAAGGCTTTGCTTACCGATCAACCAGCTGCAAAGTCTGATATACTTGAGTTTGGCGAAGATGAACAGACCGAGCAAATGCTGCAGATACTCAGTTCCAATAAAATACGCGAAAAGGTTGTAAGTAAGTATGACCTTATGAAGCATTACAGAATAGACCCATCCTCAAAGTTTAAATATACCAGTCTATATAAGCAATACGAAAGTAATATAACGTTCCGGCGTACTGAGTTTATGGCAGTTAAGATCACTGTTCTGGATCGTAACCCGCAAATGGCTGCAGATATTGCCAATACAATTTCTGAATTGCTTGATTCTACAAAAAATGCCATGCAGCGCGAAAGAGCATTGATGGGCTTTAAAATTGTAGAACAGGAATACAACAGACTGGG
>JAAXUD010000034.1 GCA_013336205.1 Lentimicrobium sp.
GATTCCTCGTACATTCTTTTAAATTCGTCGCCATAGATTCTGATGGTGTTCGAGAAAACCTCCACAGGATCGCGTTTGCCGGGGTAAAACAAATCGTATAACTGTTCATCAAAACCCCAGGCAAAGGTGTGAATAAACCTTTCGGTGATCATGATCATAATAATGTCCCGCTTCATAACTTCGCTCTGCAGATTAAGATCCCCGGCTTCACCTGCTTCAGAACCATCACTGCGGGTTATTTTCTTGTTGTAATACCAGAAATCACATGTGTTAAAAGCTTCAGTTGGGATATGGTTATTGAGCCAGTTGAAATAGAAGCTGTCGCCTATGATCAGCGCATTTGGCCTTACCGTATTGTTGTTGTGCTGAAACCGGATAACCGGGTTGGCTGTTTTAGGATGCGGTATTTTGAACAGCAGGTTCATCGCGAGCCCGATGTCATAGTCCGGATGCCTGGTGGTGTCCAGCACTTCATTGCGTAGTATCCGCATATCGGGCAGGTTAATCCCGCGGAGTGATTCGAGGTATTTCAGGGTAGTATCTGCCGCCAGTGCAGCGCCATAGTAACTCCAGTGGGTGCCGCACTGAGGGAACAATGGGTATTCGGTTTTATCTTTGATAGTCAGGAAGTATCGGTTCAGGTCCAGCACATTTACACCTGCTTTTTTGAGCTGACCCGATAACTCATCATAGTTGGAGACGTTCTTTTTTATATTCCGGTATTTCAGGGGGAGTTTATCTGCATAAAAACTGCCCTTGCCCGGCTCAAAAACCACCACCAGCGTTTTGCCAAGCCTGGATAAGGTGTCCTGAACAGCCCTGAGTTTTAGTGCTTTTTTGCTCCAAACGGTATCCCCGACAAAGTATTGACCCAGGTACTCTTTTATATAATCTTCTTCAAAAAGTTCGTTGTCGGGGCCAACAATAACGCCTTCTGCATTGGCTTGTCCAAAAAGGCTGAAGCCCAACTGGTTATTTACCCTGACCAGCGAATTTCTGAAACCGATGTGTTGTTCGAGCCGGGTATTATAATCCTCCTGAAATGTTCCGCTGAGCCACGACTCCCAGGTAAATTCGCTGAAGCCAGGCTTTTTCGTTTCTTCGAAGGCCCCCGTTAGCTTTTTTTCGGCAATCAGACCGTATCTTCCCTGAATACCAGGCAAAACAAGGAACAGCATGACTAAGGTAAACAGTATGTTTTTTAGATTCGGACTGCTTACGCCGGTATTTTGTTTCATCAATTTTTTTTTGACAAAGGTACTACACCCGGCCTTTGAAAGCCGGGTGTAGCTTGAATTAGTTGGTTGTTCTGATTACTTTTTTAACCAGTATACCCGAATTGGTTTTCATTAAAACGGTATAAACTCCCGGGCCTGATTCCTGGAAATCTGGTTTCAATAGATATTCTCCGGCAGCAACAGTTGTATTCTGTTCGTAATTATATAAAATCCTGCCATGCATGTCGCAGATAGTTATAGATACAGATGAAGGTTCGTCAAGCGTGTAGGAGATATTCATTTCATCGCGGCCCGGATTCGGGAAAACTGAGAATCTGGCGGATATTGGTTTATCCTGATTGAGTGATGTAGGGACCGAGAAAACCGGTAGAATGATGTAATCCACTCTGGCACAATCTTCTCCATTCGATACACTGTAGTCTTTGATATATTGCCATGAAAAAGGATGTTCACCGGCTTCTACCGCAAATTTAGCGTTCGTCCAATCCCAGGTTCCAGCCCATTTTCCCAATTCCCCATCCTTGCCGGAGAAATGCAAAAAATCATAACCGGCTTCAGAGGATACCTTAAACCAGAATGAAACAGTATCGGCAAAAGCAACATTCCAGTTGATTGATAAGTTGGACAACTGATTGTCAAGAATTACACCCGAACGGCTGCACCAGTCGCCTTCATAGGCATTGTTTTCTTCAGGATACCAGGGCGCGTCGCCATCGGTTTCCCATTCAAAAGTTGTAAACGATCCTGTTTCAAAGTTCTCGACCAGCAATCCTGTAAAGAAAGGAATGGTTTTCAGGTATTCAAACTGATAATCACCATCAACTGCCAGGTTAATCTCAATAAGGTGATATAAGGGTGTTTCAGGTGCAAGGCTCACATCAAAAATAAGGTGCCAGATTTCTCCGGAATTCAGAGTGTCGACAGTGCCACTGCCTGCCTGAATACTCAGGTATTGGTCAAAGGATGAGAAGTTTGCAGTTGCATTGGTAAGACCTGCCCCACCTGCATTTCTGAGGTTTATGGATATTTGGGCAGTTTCACCCGGATCCAGGATGCCATTATTGCCGTCATTAACGTTTATTGAGGCAATTTCCAGCATTGCCCGGTATGCCGTAAGGGATAAGCTGCGAACCCAGGTGCCTTCAGCAGCATTGGCATTTAGGGTAAAACCTGTTAAATAACCATCAGGAACCTGCTCTGCAACATTAAAGCGGAAGGCATTTTCAAGAGTAACCGACTCGCCTGGCTGCAATCCTGCGAAAGAAGATTGGGTGGTAATCAACCCGATGTATGGATCGGTGGAACTCAGGTTAAGGTTGGTTGTGCCGATGGCAAAGGAGTTTAGGTTTGTTGCATGAATTGTCATCAGGGCCTCTTCTCCAAAACCAAGAATATTATCAGCGCCTGCCATAACTTCATATTCCATTAACAAGCCTTCTGTGTTCAGGTAAAATGTACTGGTACTTTTAAGGTTGTTCTTATCGGTAACCTGAATTTTAATTGGTCGGTTAACAATCATTTCATCTGTTTCACCCGATAATAAACCTGCATCATTAATTTGTATTCCGGTGTGGTTTGATTCAGGGGTGAACCTGACCAATTGATCTGTTGACGGCGAGAAGTCGGGTTCATAGGTTAAGATAGAATAGTTCTCTCCATCGCCTGCGGAAATTCCTGCATATCGCTCCACATAGGATGGAAGTACGCAATTACCATAATTAATTTCAGTTTTTCCATCAGGATAAAGCCTTATGGTGGCATTAAATGTTGACGTTGAAGATCCGCTTATACTTAGCTTATATCTGAAAGTAACATATTCCGCTGTCTCTTCGTACCACACGCCATCGCCTGCGCCGGCATCCACTATCAACGGATTCGACATGGCTGCGGCAATCATCGGAGTCTCTATAAAATATGTTCTGCCTTCAATGTAATATGGCCAGGGAAGCAACGAATTTTCAAACATCAGATAACCATCTGAAGTAGCGTATACAGATGAGAAATTCTGACCAAAAAACGGGAATTCAAATGGGAGTTCTACCAGGGCTTTCCCATTGTTATTTGATGAAAGCTGCAATTGTTGTTCGGTTGTCTGAGGCATAACAGAAACAGAATCGAAACGGGTGTAATCCTCAACAATACGCCAGCGGTAAGGTGTTGTTCCACCTTCAGCCTGCATGGCATATAAGTAATTGCTGTATAATTGCAGCGGAGGAAGTTCAGCTGTTGTAATCTGTACTGCATCGAAATTGATGGTAGCATTTACGCCTGCCATTGTAACATTGTGGTTGACCAAAGGCAGGTTCTCAACCTGGCTGTCGATAATGTTGATGCCATTGGTGTAGTCTACAATGGCAAAACTCTCAAGGATACCGGCGTAAGCACCCAGTTGATCTTCTTCCTGTATAAGTACGAAATATTTTGCTTCCTGACCAGGTGATACATATTGAAGCAGAAGATTGAGGTCAAGACCGAATTCTATACTTTCAGATCCGGAGTTTCCCTGCATGGGATTGCACCCGCCCTGAAAATTGAAAATAGGAAAATGCAATATGTGTTCAGGTTCGGTCGCGTTGGGATCGGTTGAAACTCCGGCCATTACACTTAAAGATTCCCGGCAGGGGTGCGACAGTTTAACTTTTGCTGTAAGCTGAGGTTCGTGGTTGTCGCGTGCATCAATAACAACAACGGTATTGTTCCAGATGCCACCCTGCTGAAACTGGTCGGCAACCGATTTGTACATCATATATGCAAATCCATTATCACCCCAGCCACTTATGGAACCATAGGTGTTGGCCATTTTAAAACCGCCGATTTCCCAATCGCGCATGTTTACAATTCCGTCAGAATTTATATCAATATGGTTGGTATATTGTCCGTCGTTGTTATAATCCCAGCGGATGGAATCGTTGTACCCAACAATAGACATGGCGTGGTTTGAAGAGTTTCCCCAGGCATAGATAACGTGCTTGCCTGCTTCCGGAGTTCCTGCGGCCAATACTGAAGGCGGGTGGGTGAATTCGGCATAAAAGCAGCCCAAACCTCCGCCTAAAGAACCATTGCCATGGTCAAAAATCCAGTTTTTAAGGGTCTGCAAACCTTCGGGGTTATCAACACGTATCGAATAAACCCCGGTAGCCCGGTTGTGCATGGTGTTGTAATATTTCTCGTAACCGTTCATCCAACGGCTGGCACCTCCGTATGACATTCCTCCGTAATCAGCGACAGTAGGATTACCAGCCTGTTTGAGTATCTCAAAGGTTTCAAAGAAGCTAACGCCCTGATCGCTGCCACCATTTATAAAATTATAGGCAAAATGGGTTGCATATTGATTTTCAGGTAGATTGCCTGGCACATCTCTCAGAAAATTCATTTCATAAGTAAACACAACACCAATACTGCTTGCCTGCCCGCACTCAAGTCCAACCTGCGCAATCAGTGGTCTGAACCAGTGTCGGATAGAATTGTCAATTGCAAAGGGGAGCAAACGTCTGCTGGCTTCCTCCGGTAGCTTTAGCTCAGGTAGTTGCGAGAGTTTCAGTGAATCATAACTACTCATAGGAGTTAATCCGGGATAGCTGTTTTTACCGGATGATTGTACCGTAACCTGCGCGAAGCCGGTCTGAAAGCCTGTTACAATAATAAAAAGTGTAAAGAGCAGTTTCTTCATTTTGAATTATTTTATGAAGTGGTGAAATTAATAAATTCCTTTTAATACACGAACTCATTTTCCGGCTAATTCAAAGAATATGGAGAAAGTGAAGGCCCACCAAATATGGCAGGCCCTGGAAGTTACCCCTAAGTATCCGGCAGCCTGAAACTGCCCACATTTTAGTTGGTTTTAATGAATCGTCCGCTTTTCACGGTATTAGCGTATTCAACCCTTATCGAATAAATTCCTGTATTCAGACTATTGATATCCAGTTTGTTTACAAAATCTGCTGATGTCTCTTGCTGCAAAACCAATTGTCCTGCAATGTTATATATCTGAACCGACAAATGATCGATGCCGGTTTCGTCCATTGAGAATGAAATTGATTCATTGGCCGGGTTTGGAAAAAGCAGAAGTTGCGCATCCTGCCCTGGCCTGCTACCTGCTGGCTTTGTGATTGTAAAAGTAACTTCATCACTACAGCCAATTTCATTCTCCGACACAAGCGTCAGTTGATTGGGTCCGGTTTGCAGATCATCTGCATTGATCACAAAATGATTTCCTGAAACTCCGGTTGGAAGCAATTTGAAAGCTAAACTCCCATTGTCAGGCAGCTCAATGTACAATGCTTCGCCGGCATACAATACCGTATCGTTAACCTGGGGTAGTTCAGGACTGCTTGCTATGAAGATGTTTACGTTATGGTGCAATGGCTCGCACAATGTATTTGAATAAACATTCAGCATCAGCATTACCGAGCCCGATTCGAGTTCTTCACGGGAAGGGTAATAAAATGACTCAAGTTCTGACTGATTGCTGAAAATTCCATTCCCGGTTGAGGTCCATTCCACGTGTGAATAGCCGTTAGCCTGTGCATTCAACGCAATTTCGCCTGTTGGGCAGGTTGTGAAATCATCCATTATCGCTACCGGAGATTCATTTTCGGGTAAATAGATGTTATCGAGCCAGGCGGCATCGAAGCCTGCTGCACCTGCTTCATCTTTGCTATAAATCCATTCAATTAAATGGGTTCCTGGTTCAATGGGGAAGCGTTCTTCTGTCCATTCGTTTTCTCCACTCCATTCACCTGCAACTGTTCCGTCTATGATCAACTGAAGTTTATCTGATCCGTTTTGTGAAGAGACTTTTTTCCGGAATCCAAGATAATCGCAGGTTTGAGTGTAACATTCATAAGCCAGCCGACTGCTTTCGTTGTTTTCAATACTTCCCGAACGCAATGAATAACTACCTTCGAATGAAGTTTCACTGTCAACCAGCCATGCACTGCTGCTGTTGTTAAGCCAGTTACTCCGTGGAAATCCCTGGTTTTCAAAATCCTCGTCCGGAGGGTTACAGGTCATGAAATAAAAAATGCCACTTTCGACGGATCCGTTATTGTTGTGTGATATAACTTTCCAGGTATAAGTGGTGTTATAGTTTAATGGCGATGAGAAAGTCAGTTCCTTTCCAAAAACTACCTGAGCCGGTGCTGACCACTGTGCATTTTCTCCTTCGGCAATAAATACTTCATAGAATGCAGGATCAGTTCCGCCGCTTGTGAGCCACTGCAGTGAAGTGTAAACCGACACCTTCCGGTTGTTGTTTCCGGGGAGTGGTTCTATTGCTATCGCAGGTTTGTCGGTAACTTCAATTTCAGCAATGTAAGGTTTGCAATTGTAGGCAGTTACCGTGAGTGTAACTGATTCTTCAAATCCTGCGCCGGGTAACTCAATATGAGCTACGCCATCCTGAGCCCTGGCTGCACCAAGCAGTTTTCCATTATGCGTGATGCAGGCCAGGGCATCGGATACAGGCAATTTAACCACAAATTCCCGCGCATCACTACCGGTAACCGGTGCATGATGTGCTAAAATCTCCCGCGGTGAAGTGGTGCGAACCACCACCGAAGGATCACCAAATATATTCCAGGTATCGGTAACCCGATAACCTCCCAATCCGTATTTATCATTCATCTTCATGCAGGCACTCAATGAGATACCGCCAAAAGTGCGGGTTGTCACCGATGTTTTACGTCCGGCCAGGATCAGGGCCATTTCGTCCTGTGCTTCCATAGGAGGATACCAACTCTGCCTGCAGGTTGACATCATTGCTGCAACAGCACCGGTTGGCTGTCCGTTGCTTGTTGCCCTGAGCCAGGTTTCGGCCAGGCAGGTGGTAGAGACAAAATCTCCGCTGTTACAGCCTGCAGCCCAGATAAAGGGATGAACCTCCGCATTTTCCAGGTTATTCACATTGTCAGAAGAGAAGCCACTGGTCGACCATGAGTTGATGGAACCGTGTCCGATGTACATTATTGCTCCCTGGCCCTGGTTTATTGCCTGTTCTACCTTAGCCTGTGTTGGGTTCCCCTGGGCGTCAAGTCCGTTTTGGTTACCATCGTATAATTCGGTAACATTGTTATAGGTGTCTTCAAGTAAAAGATTGCTGATGTTGCGGATGTGTTCATAATCCTTTTCTCCATCATCACCCGGGCCAAGTTCACTGGCTATTCCTGCAAAACCGGCGTAAGCAGCCCCGCCATTTCCGTATTTTTCATAGGCTATACTGCGTTGAACCATGGTATTCAGCTGTTCATTGGTTTCAGCTGGGAACCTTCCGACCAGGACTTCAGGGTAATGATCGTTTCCTGCAATGTATCCATACATATTATCGCTGCTTCCTGTTTCTGCCTGTAAAGTTGGAATTTGGGCGGCATCACCGGCGAGTAAGAGATAGGTTAAACCATTGGTGTAGTAATATTCTGATACAAATTGCCTGATTTCTTCTGCATTTCCAAAGGAGGCAACATCAATCACTTCGCAGGGAATTCCTGTCTGTGCTTTCCATTCAGCAAACGGGCGGATCTCCTCCATAAACTGTGCAGGACATAAGATCAGCATATTGCCTGGTTCTTCCACAGGGGTGTAGCGGTTGCTGGTGGTGTAGTTTTCAAAATGTCCGGCAGCAGCCGACTGAATACTGCTTAGTTTACCGTAAGAGGCACTGTATCGTGTAAGTTCATTTTCACCCGGCTGATTTAGTATGCTTACTTCAATGCTCAGATTGTGGTATACCCTGAGGGTGCCGTTTAAAGCATTGTAACTGAATGGATAGATCTGTAAAGCCATGCCACGGACATCGCACCAGATGTAAGGCTGATCGGCTTTTACAAGCATCTCAGGAAAGAATTGATCCTGATTATAAACTGCTTCATTGTAGCTATAAGTTGACCAGGCAGGTAAATCAGCATATTGAGGATCACCTTTGGAAGGGGCGATTTTAATGTCACGATATTCGGTGTAGTCAGCTGATAGAATTGTTATTTCAGGCTTGCCGCGTTCAGGAATCTGCAGGCTAACAGCCAGGTGTTGCATGTCAGGGTAACCGGTTTCAGTTTCGTTGACTCCTCCGGCCAGCATCAGCTTTTCTTGTTTTCCGGAGGGGGTTTCAACCGGCAATGTTTCGTATCCGGCAATATTTATAGTGATAACAGTTGTTCCAACGCTCGTATTTTCCAAAACAATCACAGGGGACCGGAAAGGTTCATTACTGATAGACCTCCAATCCTGCGGAAATATATGGCTGACAATCAGCAACAGGCTTATGATCAGTGTAAATATTTTCTTCATGGTGTGCTGTTTTAACCCGGTAGCTGTATCCGGTGCGCACACCCCTAGTCAATCGCCGTTCCGCAATCATGATTTTATTTTGATAGTGTAAAGTAACATTTCATTAAAAAGTGTATAAAATTGAATAACAGTGACATAGGAATTATATATAAGTAGATAGTGTTTAAATATAATTTTAAAGTTTTAGGAAACCAGGTTTTCTCTACTGGAAAACGCACAAAAAACCGCACAGCTGTGCGGTTTTTTGTGATAAGGACAATGGTTCTAAGGTTAAGGTTGAGGTTGAGGTTGGCTGCCCGCCTGAAAAACGGCGGGTAAACCTGACAAATCAATTCTTATGTTGAGATCAATCTGGACAATCAGGCTCTGCTGTTTTCCAAAGAATCGTATTTATTTGCCTTTTTCGATTATGCGTTGATCAATCCGACTCTTTCATAATCCGGATATTGTATTTGCGCATTCTTCTGATCAAAGAGTCACGTGAAATGCCGAGTAGTTTTGCGGCCAGCATCTGGTTATAGCCACATTCATTTAATGCCTGCAAAATCAGGTTTTGTTCCTGTTCCTCAAGATTGAGCACTACGCCGGTTGTGACTTTGCCACTCTTTTTCCCACTGATATTGAAGTCGATCGGGCTAAGTGTCTGGGTATTACAGAAGATCATCGCTCTTTCAACCATGTTGCGCAGTTCGCGCACATTGCCCGGAAAATCGTATTGTTTCAGGGTTTCAACAAGTTGGGCATTTATTTTAGGGATAGGTTTATTGAGCCTGACTGAAAAGTAACTGACAAAATATTTAAGCAAAGGATCGATATCTTCTGGTCGTTCACGTAATGGAGGAATGTTGATTGTGAGGGTGTTAAGCCTGTGAAAAAGGTCGAGCCGGAACTGCCTGGTTTCTATCAGGTTTTCAACATTGTGATTGGTCGCGGCAATTATCCTGAAATCAACCTGAATTTCGTCGGTGCCGCCTACCCGTTTTATTCTTTTTTCTTCGATAGCCCGCAACAGTTTGGCCTGCAGGGCAAATGGCATGTCTGCTATTTCATCTAAAAACAGGGTGCCGCCGTTTGCTATTTCAAAGAATCCTTTTTTATCATTAATAGCGCCGGTAAAAGAGCCTTTTACATGCCCGAAAAACTCGCTTTCGAGCAGGGAATCAGTCACAGCACTGCTGTTAACCGCACAGAATGGCTGGCTGTGCTGCTCACTGGCGTAGTGTATTATCCGGGCTACAATTTCTTTGCCGGTACCGCTTTCGCCGGTGATCAGCACATTGGTATTGCCATACTTAGCGGCAGTATTCGCCAGCTCAAGCACTTGTCTGATTGGCCTGCTTTCACCGATAAAGGTGCGGTCGATCAATCGCTCGAGTTCGGTTGAGATCAGTGAATGCTGATCCTGCATTTCGCGGAACTGCCGGTAAAGTTTCAGATATTTTTCAGTTCTTTCAATAGATAACTGAATATCTATATGTCTGAATGGTTTGCGCAGATAATCAATGGCTCCGTCGCGCATGGCCTGGATAACTGTATCCATATCACCATGACCTGAAATGATGATAACCTCCATGGATGGATAGAGTTTCCGCACCTGTTTCAGGATGTCGAGGCCGCTCATGCCCGGAAGCCGGATGTCGAGAATCATCAGGTCGTATGGTCTGCGCCTCAGGCTTTCAAAACCTTCGCCAGGTGTATTGGCCGTATATACATCAAAATCGCGTAACTGAAGAAATTCTTTAAGTTCGTCTGCGAAGTCAGTTTCGTCGTCCAGAATCAGGACCTTTAATTTCATATTACTCATTTGTTGATTCGTTCAATAAGGGGGGCTGAGTTGTGTTGCTTTGCTTTGCTGCTGCCGGAAGTTCAATGGTTACAGTTGTGCTGCTTCCCGGCTCACTGGCAAAGGCGATTACGCCCTTGTGTTCTTTAATAATGCCATACGATATTGCCAACCCGAGCCCCGTGCCTTTTCCGGGTTCCTTGGTTGTATAGAAGGGCGAGGTGATAAATTCCATGTGTTCAGCCAATATCCCTTTACCATTGTCTTTTACAGTTATTATTACATGCTTTTTCTCCTGACGGGTTGAAAGGGAGATAACCGGGGTGAAATCTGCCGGAGAGGTAAGCATCTTTTCATCAATTGCATCGCGGGCATTAGAAAGCAGGTTAAGTATGACCTGCTCTATTTTATAGGTATTGCCCATAATCTGTACTGATGAATCCTGTGCAAGATCAGTTTCCAGCTCAATGCCATGACTTTTAAACTGCCCCTGCAATAGCGAAAGGGCATTTTCAATGGCTTCATTAACACTTAAATTACTCGGTATATAATCATCATTGCTCCTGGAGAAGGTGCGCACATGGTCTATAATAGTGCGCATCCGGTGAATACCTTCAAATATCTTCCGGGATTTTTCATTGATGTATTCTTCATCTGCCTTTTCGTTCTTCAAGGCATGAAGCAGGTTGTCGATGCCAAATGAAATGGTGTTTAGCGGCTGATTTATTTCATGGGCTATGCCTGTCGCCATTTCGCCTATTCCAACCATTCGTTCGGTATGAATAAGGTGTTTTTCAAAATCGCGTGCAGCGGTAATATCCGTGCAAAAAACGAGATATTGGTCATCCGGTAACCGTACACTTTCTGCCCTGATAATTTTTGATAACTTATCATTCTTAATAAAAAACTCTGCGTTATTTCTTTCACATCTGTTCAAACCTTTAAAACCAGGAAAACTTCCTGCGAGGTTTTCAGGCTTTAAAAGGTCATGAATCATGGATTTTAATAAGTCCTTGCTGCTAATGCTAAAAATAGCAGATGCTGCCGGGTTTGTCTCTTTAATCCTGCCCCCGGTATCAGTTATCAGAATACCTTCAGGGGCATTTTCAATATAACTGCGGTATTTGGATTCACTTTCTTCAAGTGACTGCCTGGTTTTTGATCGTTCCAGGGCATTTCCTGTTATTGTTCCGAAAACGCCCATTGAACAGATGTCCTGCATCTCCCAGTTTAAAAGGCCGGAACACTGATCAAGTATTATGCATCCGGAAAGCGAATCTGAAATATTAACAGGTATGGCTATAGTCACAACCGCGTTTGCAGATACCTCATTGTTGTCAGGTTGTTGCCAGGGCCCGGCTAATCCATTATAACTTATTAAAGTGTTGCTGCCTTCATTGTGTTCCAATAACGATTGCTTAATCAGTTGCAGACTATTTTTGTCGGGGGCAGTAAGATTTGAATCCAATCCATGCTTTTCAGAAATGAAAACGGGCTTTACTGACTTGCTGAATCCGGAAAAACCGGCTAGAGAAGCATTACAAAGTTTGGCCATGTCCAGCAACATAAACTCTATTGAGCTGTGGGGGTCAAAATTGCCGGAAAAGCGGGCAGAGGCAAGGGATACAGCACGTTCAAGCTGATACTTGAGCAATATTGTTTCTTCGGCTTTTTTATATTTTAGCAGGCTTTCGCTTAGTGCAATGCTTTGAGAGTGAAGCTCCCGGTTTTGCTGATAGAGCCTGAGAAAAATCCTTACTTTACTTATAAGTATTTCGTTCTGATAGGGTTTGGTGAGATAATCCACTG
>JAAXUD010000332.1 GCA_013336205.1 Lentimicrobium sp.
TCCAAAAACATTAAAAAGAGTACTTGCGCCGGGACCTATCAGTCTCCAGGTCAATCCTTTGTCTTTCGAAACATAAACGCCTTTTAACTGGCCAAGTAAGTAGGCGCTTTCGCTGCCGTCAGCAATCAACACTGCATAAATTGTTGAAGCTTCAGTCGGAGCAAATGCGACCTCTATGCGGGAGATACCTGCAATTGGAAGGCTATCGACTCCTTCGCCTGTAGAACGGAGTACAAATCCATTTACATCACCTGCAGCTGATATGTACAATTTATTATCAACAGAAGCTGCCAGGGCTCCGTCGGAACCAATTTTTACTTCAGTGCTTGGAGCGGAAAGGATTTCTGAACCTGCCTTGGCAAAAGCCCAGGAATTACCTCCATCCGTTGAATATTTCAAACCACCATTGGTGGCAGCAAATACTTTATTATTTTCAGCCGAAGCCAGTTTATTAACAAATGCCCATTCGGCATCAGGATTGTTGAATGAACCCGGATCAGTTGAAGCTAATCTGGTAAAGTTATTCCCATCCGTTGATTTATAAATGCCGTGACCAAGAAATCCGCTGAAAAGATTGAATCTTTCACTATCAAATGATTCGCCTGAACCAACGTAAATATCACCACCTGGTGATTGTGCCATGCAACTTACATTGAGCAATATATCACCTGTATTTACAGGACTCCAGGTAAGGCCACGGGTAGTTGACTTCCACAAACCACCGGAAACGCTTCCTGCATATATTGAATTGCGGTTGGCATCCTTATTGTCGATGATCAAAGCCCTTGTACGACCTGCATAATTATCAGGTCCCATTGATAACCAATTCAAACCAAGTGAACCAGACGATTTAAGACTGGCTTTTTGTTTCCTTGCTTTTATTACATCAGCCGGATTAATTTGTCCGGTTAGCTGGTTGTTTCTCATTTGAGTAAAGAAACTCCATGCATCTGTAACACCATCAGCATTAATACCCGATTCTGGAAAATTGGCAACCTGCCTGAAAGTGGAGGAAGTTGTCAACACGAGCAATCCAGTTCCGAACATCAAAACCAGCAAGCCAATGAGTAAATTTCTATTTTTCATATACTTAGTAGTTTATTTATAAAAAAATCTCAGCAAGTAAAACAGTGGCACAAGTTACGCCTTTTTTGTTGGTGTGCAATAGACTAACAGTACTTTTTTACACACAAAATTTTGTTAAAAACCCTTATACAATGGCTCTAAACAACAAGTATAGTTTAATAGCAACAGCTGAGGTTTTCGGGGAACAAATGTAGGGTAATTTAACAATTTAGCAATCTTCAACGAAAAATATTGAAAATTTTATGTGAAATCAGTAATTTTTACTCTCTTTGCTAATTCCTGGAAAGGGGATGTTGTAGCATAATCAATACTATTGTGTCTTCACTGGCTGCTTTCTACAGAAATTTAGTTTATTAAATATCAAATGATTAGTCCATTAATCAAACACTAAAATGAAAAAAACAAGTACATTATTAGCAAGACTACTTTTTGCCATTTCCCTAATAAATGTCAGCTTAAATGTCAGCGGGCAGGATAACGAACAAGAGCCTGTAGAAGGTTACAAGTTTACCACTATTAAAATCAACCCGGCATCACCAGTCAAAGATCAATACAAATCAGGCACCTGCTGGAGCTTTGCCGCAACTTCATTTATTGAATCAGAGCTTCTCAGGTTAGGATATGATACCATTGACATTTCTGAAATGTTCTTTGTTTATAAGGCTTACCAGGAAAAAGCCGGTCGTTATGTAAGGTTGCATGGCAATGCGAACTTCGGTCCGGGCGGCCAGGCTCATGATGTATTCAATGTAGTTAAGCAAAATGGCTTTGTAACCGAAGAGGACTTCCCGGGTTTGTTGAAAGGTGAAACCAATCACCTGCATGGCGAACTCGATGCAGTGCTGAAAGGCTATTTAGATGCACTTCTGAGTAATAAGGATGGAAAAATTTCGCAGGTCTGGCCTGAAGCATACAGCGCCCTGCTTAATGCATACATGGGCCCGCTGCCTGAATCGGTAATTAAAAAAGGTAAAAGTCCGGAAATAGTCTCCAACGAAAAATACCCCCGGTTTAATCCGGAAGAATATGTTGAATTAACTTCCTATTTGCACCATCCGTTTTATCAATCCATCGATCTTGAGGTCCCGGACAACTGGTCACACGATCGTTATTTCAATATTCCGGTTGACGAACTGATTGAAACGATGAACTATTCAATTAATAATGGCTATACAGTATGCTGGGATGGGGATGTAAGCGACAGAGGCTTTTCGCACAGCAACGGAGTAGCCATCGTTCCTGACAAGAATGTCACAACAATGGAAGGTACAGAGCGCTCCAGTTGGGAAAAGCTCAGCGAAAAAGAAAAAAACGCAGAGTTGTATACTTTTAAAACGCCCGGTACTGAGAAAAAAGTTACACAAGAGATGCGGCAAAGGGCCTTCGACAATTTCCAGGCAACCGATGACCACCTGATGCACTTTACCGGAATCGTTTCAGATCAGAACGGGACCAACTATTATATTACAAAGAACTCATGGGCAGCCGCCAGCAATCAGAATGGCGGATATCTGAATATTTCTGAAGCCTATGCGCGATTAAACACCATCGCTATTATGGTTCATATAAATGCTATACCCGCTGATCTGAAGAAAAAACTGAAACTATAGAAATATCATAATTTAAAGTTAAGGCAGCCGGATTTATTGAACTCTGGCTGCTTTTTTCGTTTAATTCAGTGTGATTAACAATTTTTAACACCGCGTCAATAGCGGATAAAGAGCACACTGAGTATTTTTGCCAAAAAAAACAAGCCATGATTGAAACTGATATCAAGGAACTGAACGAGCGAATTCAACGCGAAAGTGCTTTCATCGACATAATTGAAATGGAGATGCACAAAGTAATCGTTGGACAGAAACAAATGGTTGAACGCTTGCTGATTGGATTGCTTTCCAACGGACATATTCTGCTTGAGGGTGTTCCCGGGCTTGCCAAAACACTGGCAATAAAATCGCTGGCTAACATTATAGATGCTCATTTCAGCCGTATCCAGTTTACTCCGGATCTGCTTCCTGCCGACCTTATCGGGACTATGATTTACAGTCAGAAGAAGGAAGAATTTATTGTAAGGAAAGGCCCGATATTTGCCAACTTTATACTTGCGGATGAAATTAACCGCTCTCCGGCCAAGGTTCAGAGTGCATTGCTGGAAGCCATGCAGGAAAAACAGGTAACTATTGGTGATACAACCTATCCATTATCAGAACCATTCCTGGTGCTGGCCACTCAGAATCCAATTGAACAGGAAGGAACATACCCACTGCCCGAAGCCCAGGTCGACCGTTTTATGCTGAAAGTTGTGATAGGCTATCCTACCCGTGAGGAGGAAAAACTTATCATGAGGCAAAACATTGAAGGAAACCAACCAGTTACCAGAACGATTATCAAACCTGAGGATATTCTGAAAGCCAGGAATCTTACCAGGGAAGTGTATCTTGATGAAAAAATCGAGAATTACATTACTGATATTGTTTTCGCAACCCGCTTTCCGGCTGAAAATAAACTGAAGAAATTTGAAGGTCTGATTTCCTATGGCGCCTCTCCACGTGCAAGTATAAACCTTGCATTGGCAGCAAAAGCCTATGCATTTATCAAACGTCGTGGCTATGTGATTCCTGAGGACGTAAGGGCTATTGCGCACGATGTGCTTCGTCACCGCATCGGTCTGACTTATGAAGCAGAAGCCGAAAACATTACAACCTCTGATATCATCAATGAGATCCTAAACACTGTTGAGGTTCCATAGTTAAAACGCAGGTTTTTTAATCAGCTAACTAACCACTCAAAAATGGAAACCAGCGATATTCTTAAAAAAGTTCGTCAGATTGAGATTAAAACCCGGGGGTTATCAAACCATATCTTTTCCGGTCAGTATCACAGTGCTTTTAAAGGTCGCGGGATGGCCTTCAGTGAAGTGCGTGAGTATCAGTATGGTGACGACATCAGAAATATAGACTGGAATGTAACGGCACGGTTTAATCATCCTTACATCAAGATATTTGATGAAGAACGTGAGTTAACAGTGGCGCTGCTCATTGATGTCAGTGGCTCGAATGAATTCGGTACACGCAAAAGGCTTAAAGAGGATCTGATGACTGAAATAGCTGCAGTTCTGGCCTTTTCAGCGATTCATAACAACGATAAAGTCGGGGTTATTTTCTTTAGCGACAAAGTTGAGAAGTTCATACCTCCCAAAAAAGGGCTGAGTCATATTTTAAGGATAATCAGGGAGTTGATTGAT
>JAAXUD010000333.1 GCA_013336205.1 Lentimicrobium sp.
CAGGCAACCTGGGGTTTGCTTTCACCAACCGCTGACAAGATAGCCGCCAGGTTATAAATGGTGTCAATTTTATACTTTTTTACAACATCAGCAATCTGCTGGGCATTCGTAGCATCCACTACTTCTGCAGGACCTGACTCAAGCAGTTCGCCTGTAGGTAAGGTTGAACGGTATCCGGCAACGACATTGCTGTTGCCATATCTTTTACGAAGTTCAAGAGTGAGTTCTGAACCAATCTGGCCCACCGAGCCAATAACCAAAATGTTTTTCATGTGAGTTGGAAAGTTTAATATTTTTTGTTAATCGATTAACAATGAGTGCGGCAAATGTACAATATTTTGGAGAATCGCAAAACAATTCAGATGTTTCATTCTATTGCAATTCAACTACTTCAGAAACAATTTAAATAGCCTGAAAATCATAGATAATAATTTGGAAAATAGGCATGTCTGCAAATCAAAAGTAATATCTTTGCGCATTGTTAATAAGAAAACAATCAACCAAAAACCTTTAAAAACATAACTATGTACGATCGTCTTCAAGCCCATCTGCAGAAAGAACTGGCCGACATCCGGGAAGCCGGACTTTACAAAAACGAACGGGTAATTGTTACTCCCCAGGGTGCTGAAATCAAGGTAAACAGTGGTGCCGAAGTGCTTAACTTTTGTGCCAACAACTACCTTGGCCTGTCAAACAACCCCAAACTGATTGCTGCTGCCAAAGAGGCGCTGGATTCCCACGGTTATGGCCTGTCATCGGTCCGTTTTATTTGTGGAACCATGGACCTTCACAAACAACTGGAAGCCAAAATTGCCGAATTTTTCGGAACCGAAGATACCATCCTGTATGCTGCATGCTTTGATGCCAATGGCGGTGTTTTTGAGCCCCTGCTCGGCGAGGACGATGCTATTATTTCCGATTCACTCAACCATGCTTCCATTATCGACGGAGTAAGGCTTTGCAAGGCTGTTCGCTATCGTTACGCCAATGCTGATATGGCCGAATTGGAAGAACAACTGAAACTGGCTCAGGCTCAGCGTTTCAGGCTGATTGTTACAGATGCAGTTTTCTCAATGGATGGCAATGTTGCCAAAATGGACGAAATACATGCACTGGCTCAGAAATACGATGCCATGATTATGATTGACGAATGTCACTCAGCCGGCGTTGTCGGACAAACAGGCCGCGGTGTAACTGAACTTTATAACCTGCGTGGTCAGGTTGAAATTATCACCGGAACCCTCGGCAAAGCTTTTGGTGGCGCTATCGGTGGTTTTACAACCGGTAAAAAGGAAATTATTGAACTGCTTCGTCAGCGTTCACGTCCTTATCTCTTCTCCAATTCGATTCCTCCAATGGTAGCTGCTGCCGGTATCAAAATGTTTGATATGATGGGCGAAACCAACGAACTACAGGATCGTCTTCATGAAAATACCGCTTACTTTCTCCAGAAAATGACAGAAGCCGGTTTTGATCTGAAACCAACCAAGAGTGCCATCGTTGCCGTAATGCTGTACGATGCCAAACTTTCACAGGATATGGCGGCTAAACTGCTGGGTGAAGGAATCTATGTGATTGGATTCTACTTCCCGGTTGTACCCAAAGGCCAGGCCCGCATCCGTGTTCAGGTTTCAGCTGCACATACACGCGAACACCTCGATAAATGTATTGCTGCCTTTACCAAGGTTGGTAAAGAACTGGGCGTACTCAAAAGCGAAGGTGGCTGCGGCTGCGGATGTAATTGTTAGTAACCCGCATTCAAATAAAAAGAGTAGGGACACGACATGTCGTGTCCCTACTCTTTTTATTGCGCAATTACCATGCTTTTACCAAAAACCTTAGGTTCCCAACTCTTATTTTCTAAATGGACCTATTCATCTTCAGCAAAAGTCAGAATGTAGCCATTGATGTCCTGAATGGAAAATTCTGTTGCACCGTAAAAAGCCTTTTCAAGCCCTTTTACAATGATCATTTTGTCTTTAACCTGGTCAAACAACTTTCTGATTCCTTTGGTTTGAATATACAGTAGCAGAGACCCCCCTTCCTGTCTTGAAATTTCAGGTAAGTCTGACCCTAAACTGTCAAATGTCTGAAACATAAAGGTTACACTTCCGCAATTCATCATTGCCCAAACAAAATCGCCTTGTTCTGGAACGGTTGTTACTACGCTGAATCCTAATTGTTTGTAAAAGTCAATGGTTTTGTTGATGTCTTTTACAAAAATATTTGGTGAAATTGAGTCCATTGTTAATTGTTTTGAATGTTATTTCTTGCAATACATTTTATCTTGTTTGCAGGGACACGACAGGTCGAGTCCCTACCCATTTAAATAAAACGACACTGTTTTTTTTCAATAAATCTCCCGGTTTAATAATTCAAAACAACCTGCCCGACTTTTCCGCTTCAATCACCGCCCTGATTTCATGATACGCATAGCCTTCGCCAAGTGCATCCAGCAGTGTTCTGAGCGAAACGGTACCGTGTAACCTGATGGCCTCGCGGATAGCGGGAACCTTCGACTCATCCATCAACTCCGACAAAAGGATATCGCCCGATGGAATAAAACCCACCAGATGATTGTAAATGGTTTGAACGGTAAATTGTCGCTCCTCAGCAATTTGTTTTATAGTTTTACCCTTTTTGAATAATTCAAGGGAATAAATCCCGGTTTTTGGCTTTTCCGGCTTCGCAGCCCTGCTCATCCGGCTTTTACGCCCGCTTTTATGCATTTTCAGGTATATGCGGGTTTCTAAATTCCTGGTTCTGCAAAATTCCCTTACTACTTCCAGAAATTCAATTCCATATTTCCCGATTTTGTAATCCCCGAATCCGGTTATCTGGCGCAGATGTTCCAATTCAAGCGGGAGCAAAGCCGATAGCTCAATGAGACCCGCATCTCCAAGAACCAGGTATGCCGGCACCCCTTCTGAATCTGCAATCATGCGGCGAAGGTTTTTTAGGTTGCGCAGCAATTCTTCATTTTCAAACGTTGTTGTCTCTGCAAACTCTTTCTTTTTCTTTGGAGCCTGTGATTTCAATAACTGAATTTCCCTGTTGCCTTTCAGCACTTCACGGCTCAGGTCGTTCAGCTTAAGTACCGGATATTGTCCTTCGGTGAGTTCAAGCAATCCCTGGGTCAGCAATTGATTAAAAACATCGTGCCAATCTCCTTCGGTTGATTCTTTGCCTACGCCCCAGGTTTTATAGGCCTTTAACTGAGGTGAAAATTTCTGCAGATCGGCTCCCCTCAGGTATTCTATGGTTGTTTTTATACCATAACGTTCGCTCAGTCTGGCTACGGCCGACAATGCCATTTGTGCGGCAATGGTTCCATCGTATGAAGTATATTTATCCAGGCAGAAGTCGCAGGAGTTGCACATTCCGTGGTGATCTTCATTAAAATAGTTCATCAGTTGCTGCCGGCGGCACTTGCGGGCTTCAGCGAAGCCAGACATCTTTTCCAGCTTCCGGTACATGATGCCGGCATGTTCCGGATCTGTTCCCTGGTCAATAAAGTAGCTCAGTTTGGCCACATCACCCCGGCTGTAGAAGAGTATGGCATCTGCCCTTAGTCCATCGCGACCAGCCCGGCCTGTTTCCTGGTAGTAGCTTTCAATATTTTTTGGCAGATCGGCATGGATCACGTAGCGCACATCTGGCTTATCTATCCCCATTCCAAAAGCAATGGTGGCAACAATTATTTTTATGCGATCGTGGATAAAATCATCCTGTACTTTCTGCCGCACCTCCCGTTCCAAACCGGCGTGATAGCATGCAGCACTGTAACCCATCGCCTTGAGGTCCTCAGCCATGGTTTCGGTTGACTTCCGCGAAAGGCAATAGATGATACCTGAAGTTTCTTTTTGCTTCTCAAGGTAAACGGGAAGAAAGTCATCCATCTGGTATTTGTCAATCACGAAGTACCAGATATTGGCCCGGTTGAATGATGAAATAAAGCGGTGGTCACCTTCGAGTTTCAGTTGCTTTGCAATATCATCGCGGGTTACTTTGTCGGCACTGGCGGTGAGTGCCATTACAGGAACGCCCGGAAACTGTTCCTTCAACGCGCCCAGTGCAAGGTAATCGGGCCTGAAATCATGCCCCCAGTGTGAGATACAGTGCGCCTCATCAATGGCAAAGAGGGAAACTTTCGTATCACCCAACAGGTTTTTCAGGGCACCCTCACCTGAAATACGCTCAGGGGCGACATAGCACAACTTCAGTTTGTTTTGCCGGAGCAGGCTTAACACACGGTTTTGTTCAGCTGTTGATTGCGAAGAGTTCAGAAATTCAGCGGCCACCCCGTTGTTTTTCAGTCCAT
>JAAXUD010000035.1 GCA_013336205.1 Lentimicrobium sp.
AGGTTGGGATGGGCATGAAGATTCCCCTCCCGGCACCTTTTGATACACGGGGTTTCGACCGCCTGGTTGTGCTTGGGCTGCGCTTGTCAGACAATGCCGCTGATAGTGCCCGGATGGTTGAAAAATTACTTGAGAGCCAGCGTTTTACCAGTGGTGTGGCCTTTACACCACAGGGCACCCCTACCAATAATTCTGAGGATGTAGGTTCCGGCTTCACCTCTTTTGATCCTTCAAATGAACAGAGTTACCGGGTTTTGGCCAATGCTGCCAACCCTCAGGATTGGATGAACACATCAGATCCTGCGCAAAAGAAAGACGGACATCGTTTTGCCGAAGCCCTGGGCCTTGAATATGAGCCGGTAGCCCCGATTGAAAATTCAAACCGGGAGGATATTGCCGAAGCCATCGCCATGAATGCAGCCCTTTGGCCAGCCACCATGGGTGAGCACCTGAAAGAGATGTTGGGTGAGGCGTTTGATAGTGGAACCAGGGTGCATCTTGAACGCTTTTTCCTTCAGAATGTGACAGGAAGAGGATTATTGCCTGCTTTTAGGGTTGGCACCCAGCCTTATGGTGTTTTACTGACGAGTTCGTTCGAACGCTGGCAATGGAGCCGACAGGAAGTAATTGAGCGGGAGAAATTTCAAAGCGGACTTCTACAACACCTCAGAACTCTTTCGGCCATCTGGAAAGAAGCTGCCAGAGAGGTGCCATTTTCAGGCGATGACAAGGAACCCTTTCAACGTCTGCTTGATATTGTGGGGCTGAATCCCACTTCTGTTGATTATTTTTCAAGAAAGGCCGGAACTGACGAATATGTCTGGAATTATTATAATTTTCAGGGGTCACTCTGGAAATTCTTTAACCCCACCTGGATGGATATGCTGAGCCGGAAGCTTTCAAATCTTACCGGTGTTGGTCTTGGGGCTTTTAAAGATCTGAAAATACGAGATCTGATGTTTCTTGAAAACAGAGAGCATCTGTATGGACCCGTTGTGGATGGCGACCCGGAACTTCCGCTTTCAGAGCTGGACGGCATCCGGCCGTATTTCGAAGATGAAGCGCTGAATATCCGGCGCAACTACATCGACTGGTTGTTACAGAGTACCCTCGACACTATTGAAAAGGAGAAATTTACCGATAAGGCCGGAAAGGGTGTAACACCGCCCCGGGCACTATTGTATATGTTGATGCGCCAGTCGCTGTTAAATCAGGTGGTAAAGGCCGGCAAGGACTGGTTGATCGCTGAAAAGATTACCACTGCGATTCCTCTTAATCCCAACCTGCTGAACATGAATGGTCAGCAGTATCTTGCCGGCAAGGATCTGCTGAATGTATCGGTACCTGCTACCGGGGGCATTGTTCTTGGAGAAAATATACTCAGTGCAGCGCGTATTCCTGAAAACCAGAATTTCCATTTTACCTGGTGGCCGGTAGCAGAAACCAGGAAAGCACTCGAAAAACTTGCCGGCTTGCCTACTGCAAGGCTGGAAAGGCTCTTTGCCGAACATATTGACCTGTGCAGCTACCGGATGGATGCCTGGATCAATGGAATCTTCAATGAGCGCCTTCGTTTTAACCGCGAAAACATCAGGGTCAATGAATTGAATGACGACATCGAAACTACCTATAACCGGGGCCTCTACCTCGGAGCTTACGGCTGGGTGGAGAATCTGAAGCCGCGCCCCACGACTCCACAACCTGTTAATATGCAGACTGTTCCGGAAGAACTCCGTAAGCCCGAAAAAGGACCATTAGTCAGCGATCAGGCCAATGGCGGTTTCATTCTGTCGCCTTCTATGAACCATGCGGTAACCGCAGCGGTTCTGAGAAATGCCTACATCAGTCATGCCCATAAAGAAAACAATGAAACATTCTCCGTCAACCTTTCAAGCAGGCGCGTGCGCACCGCCATGGGCTACCTTGAAGGCATGCGCAACGGGCAGAATCTGGCAGCCTTGCTGGGATACCAGATAGAGCGGGCGCTGCACGATAATCCCGGTGGATTGGAACTCGATGAATACATCTACACCCTGCGCGACCGATTTCCATACGGTGCCGGCAAATTAGCCGAAATGCCCGAAGATACAACGGCAGAGTCTGTCGAGGCCAACAATGTGGTCAATGGTTATGACCTTCTCCATTTCGTCAAAGGGAAAACCTATCCTTATGGACTGCCGGTTCAGCCGGCCAATCCCGATGGTCTCCCGGTGGCTGGTTCTGCTAAAGCTCTGGCCATCGCAAAAGAGATCGACCATCTTGCCGAATCGCTTGATGCCATTGCCGACCTAGCCCTTTCAGAGAGTGTTTACCAGGTGGTACAAGGCAACTATGAAAGGGCCGGCGGAATGCTGCAGGCCCTCGCCGAAGGGAAGACTCCGCCTGAAGCCGATATCGTGAATACCCCGCGCAATGGAAAGACCATCACCCAAAGAATGGCCATTACCTTAAAACCGGATGCCCCCAATGGGTATCCCGGATGGGACAGAATAACAATTCGGTCTACGGCCAATGCACCGGTAAATCACCTCCTCGGGAACATGCTTCCTGCCAGGAACAACATCGGCTTTGAAATTACTACAGGCGGTGTTCCGAAGAATCTGCTGCTGTCACAGGTATTCGATCTTCAACCCATAGATATGGTGCTGATGAGTGGAAACCACTTCGGTGATCAGTCCAGTGAACTCGAACGATACCTGATCTTTAAAATAAAACAATTGGAGTTGCTTGGAGAAGGCGATGAACTGGTTATTGATTTTACGAAAAACGGTGGTACGGAACATAACCTCTACCTGTTGCAACCTTTGCTGAGGGCGCTCAGAAGGCTGGTCACCGAATCACGGCCGATGCATGCCCAGGATTTGCTTACCGGCATCGAAGCACAAAAAACCGCCCAGGCTGATCCCCGGGGCTGGTTGGCTGATGCTGGTACATTCCGGGCCAGAACTCTTGCTATATACAACAGGTTAAAAACAGAAACCGATGAAGCAGTGCCTGGTCTTGCTTCATTTTACAAATTGCAGATCGAGGCCCCGTTCCAATTGTATTTCGATGATCCCGATCATTTGATCGATGCGGCATGGGAAGCCCGCCTGAATGCTATCAGGGGCAGGTTGCTGCCACTAATTGAACTGGCTTTGCCTGAGGCCCTGCCGGCAACCCTGAACGGCTTTGACAGAAATGCACTCGAAGGATTGGTTTCGCAGGTTCAGTCTGTATTGAAGATCATGAGAAAACGTATAAAAGAAGTGGATGATGGACTGATGCTCACATCGCTCGTGATTGATCCATCCTGGAAAGATGCAGAAAAAGCGGCTGCCATCGAAACATCGGTCAGCAAAGCCGGACGGGCAGCTAAGATACTGCTCAATCAAAGCTTTACAGCTCTTCCTTTTTTCAGCACACACAATGCTGTTGAACTGAATGCCTGTGTTGCCCAGGATATTGAACCAGATACACTGGAACTAGAAAAATGGCTGCAGGGGATTGGCAAAGTGCGTGAAAAAATGGGAAATTTCAATACACTCTCCACCACAGCAGAACTTTTAACTGACAGGGAACTGTCATTGAAGGTCATGCAGGTTCCTTACAACGCCACCGCAAAGTGGGCAGGCAAGGAGTTTGGAGATTTTATCCCGGCCAATGATACTACTTCTGTCGTTTATTACGCAGTGGAAGCCCCTGGTTTTTTTGTGCCCATGTGCGGATTGATGTTGGATGAATGGACAGAGGTGATCCCCGAAAAAGCGGTTGATGCAGGAATCTCTTTCCATTTCAATCGTCCGAATGCTATGCCGCCTCAGGCTTTGCTGCTGGCAGTGCCACCACAGATGCGTGGACACTGGCAGTGGGATGATCTGATGGCCATCCTTCACGAGACGCTTGAACGTGCGAAGCTGAGGGCGGTTCAGCCCAATCAGTTGCTTTCAGGTGAAACCTTCCAGACACTTCCGGCGGTGATGACCGAGTTTACGAATTTCAATTTCAGAACCATCTTCGCAAACAATGTAATCGCCAGAACCGTAATTGAACCCTAGGTTTAAACTAATGCACATCTATCAGCAAAATAATCAAGAAAAAAACAGACCATGGCTTTTTATCAGGACATTGTAAATATCATTCCGGCATTTCTCCGGCCAAATACCCGTCCCCTGATCCGGGGATGGAACCGGTTGGAAGGCAACCCAAAGAAAAACGACTTCAGCCGGAGCCTGCGGGCAGAGATTCGCGATCCGCTTTGGATGCTCTCGCGGCAGTGGCAGTATGGCGAATTTGAAGGAGAGGATGCCGGTTCCCCCATCAGCGCGGATGTGCTCACGAAGCACTACTTCCTGAACCGATATGCCATCGACCGGCAGGATGCCCGGGCCTATTCTGATGAATTGCCGCTGGAAGCCCATGTTGAACGGGAACCGATCCCGGCCAGCCTCGACACCCAGCTTCTGCTGGCGCGGTTTATCACCCGGCATTTGCGAAAGAACCTGAATGCCCCGCAACTTTTATCAGCAAAAGATTGGTTGAAGCAGAATTATGGCGTAGTGTTGAACATCGACACGCTTCTCCACCGCGAATCTGAACAAATGCATGCGGTGGCCATGGATAAATCATTCGATGGCTATGCAGTACTTACTGACGCAAGGGCAGGGAATTTTGATGCAAAGGTGGATGCATCGGCACTCTCAGTCACAGTTATAACAGGTATAAAGAATGCGGTGGGTGCGCTTCCCGGCTATTTCGACAGCTTGTTTGCCCAGCCAGCCGAAGCAACCGACGATGCCTGGAAACCCGCTTATATGGAGTATCAGTTTACTGCTGCCGCCGAAGACGAAGCCGGGGCAAAGACCTTACTGTCTGCTGAACAATATGCACAGGGACACCTGGACTGGTACTCATTCGATATCGACAATAAGGCCAGTGCCGTGCTGAACGATCGCCCGGGTGAACTCATCACTGCTGGAGCCGCGGTTAAAACACAGCTATCCTTTATTCCTGCTCCGGTCAGTTTCGGTGGTATGCCCCTGCCGCGCTACTGGGAAATGGAAAATTACAAGACTGAATTCGCCGATGTTACCGCCCAGACTACCGATGTGGCAAAACTGCTGCTCACTGAGTTCGCGCTTATCTATTCCAACGATTGGTGTATTGTTCCCTTCAACCTGGAGACCGGTTCCTTGACGGATATGCTGGGGTTGGTCGTAACCGATGTATTTGGAGAGCGGCTTTTAATCAGCGCCGCAGGCAAGGGAACCGACGAAGACTGGCAGCGCTGGACACTCTTCAACCTGCATACCACAAAGGAAAGTGATCTGAGCGACCACCGGTTGTTCCTGCCGCCATCCATCGATAAGTGGATGGAGAGCGATCCGGTAGAAAAGGTCAATTTCCTGAGAGATGAAATGGCGAACATGGTCTGGGCAGTTGAAACAGCCCTTCCGTCACAACTTGGATACGGGATCAGCGGACATGAAACAGCACAGCGGATAGAAGATTCAGAAACTCCTGTGCCTCAATTATTCCATGAAACGGAAGCCAAGGTACGTTACGTTCTGGGAACGGATGTGCCATACAACTGGATTCCTTTTGTACCGGTGCACAACCCGGGCAGCAACCGTCAGATTCGCCTGCAAAGGGCCAAAATGCCCGGCCCCAAGCGTTATGCAGGCAAGATCCTCGACCATCCTGCCCCTTTCTTTATCCATGAAGAAGAAGTTCCGCGCTCCGGCGCCCTGGTTACACGAAGCTTCCAGCGAACACGCTGGTACAACGGGAAAACCTATGTCTGGATAGGAAAACGGAAACAAACGGGCAGGGGAGAGGGTTCCAGTGGCTTGTCGTTTGATCAGGTTGGGGAGGTGAAAGGTTAAGGCTAAGGTTGAGGTTAAGTATGCCAGGTTGATATTTCTGTTTGTTGATGAATTAAAATAACCAACCCGAGAAGAAGGTTATTCGTAATTCGTCACTCGTAATTCGTCATTTGTAGGTTGAGGAATGCCTGGTTGATAATTCAGTTTTACCAGAGTTATTTATAAAGCCCGATAAACTTTCGGTCGGTTATTCCTTTACAAAATACCTGAACGGATTGTAGCTGATTCCGGTATCATATACATCCACATTTTCCCTTTTTTTCAGAAATCCAACGATGCGGTAGGTGAGGGGTGTAAAGAGTATCTCGACCCCCGATTTGAAAATATAGTTCGAGATAATGATAGAAATCAGCAATTCGTTGGGCATGGTACCATAAAAAGCCACCATACAAAAGATAGCAGTGTCGATGCCTTCGCCCACCAGCGTAGAACCGATAGTTCGCATCCATAGAAAGCGGCCTTTCATTTTTACTTTTAACCTCGACATAATCACCGCATTTGAAAATGCCCCGCCAAAATATGCAATCAGGCTGGCCAGAACGATGCGGGGTACAAAACCAAGCAATGATTCATAGGCTTGCTGATTTGTCCAGTCGCTGGCTGGTGGCAATTCCTGTACGACCCACAAAACCAGCGACATCAGCAGCGCTGCCCCGAAACCTGTCCAGATTACCTTGCGTGAACGTTGGTAACCGTATACTTCCGTCAGGATATCGCCAAATATATAGCTCAGGGGAAAAAGGATGGTACCCCCGTCAAAAGTAAACATCCACAACGAAACTATCTTGGTGGAAGCAAGGTTAGAGATCAACAATACCGCGACAAACAGCGCCATTATAATGTCAAAATAGCGAAAATTCCCTCCCTGACTCAATTTCTGATCCTGCATTATTTCGGTTTTAAGAGCTTTTTTAACGGCTGCAAAATTACAATTCTATTCTAAATCAGACATTTTAATTTGCGAATGTGGTGAAACCCATTGAAAGATATACCATTAGCAGTATTTAATTGATTATGTGATTACCTTTACACGTTATCAATAGTCCGGTAAATTTAAGAATCACGCAAAGACGCAATGACGCAAAGGGATGATTAGCAGTGTGTTATAAATACACAGTGTTGTTGTTCAATTCCCTGTAAATCAGTTGATTAAAAGATATTAACGGAGTATTGCATTATCCCAACCCAACATTAACGCAATGAAAAAGACATTTGTAGTCCTGGCTTTTTGTTTATTATTAATCACCAACCTGATCGCCCAGAATTTTACCGCTACCGAAAGAAGCCTGATAATGTCAGGTGATACTGCAAAGATGATGCGGGTACTGACTTATAATCTGCCGCCAGACCTTGAAATTTTAAACACCATTAGTCTTGACATTGACCCGGCCGATCCGGATTTACCGCTGCTGGCGAGAAGGATGTATCTATCGATGCGTGATACCGCCAACCCGGGAGTGGGTATTGCTGCACCACAGGTTGGAATAAACCGGAATGTTATCTGGGTGCAACGATTCGATAAATCAGGTTCACCTTTTGAATTCTATATTAATCCACGCATTCTGAAATATTCTATACTGAACAGAAAGGGAGGCGAAGGATGCCTGTCGGTTCCGGAAGAAAGGGGATTGTTGCTCAGAAGCTATGCAATACTGCTTGAATATCAGACTTTTGATGGCGTTAAACATACGGAGATGATTGAAGATTTCACCTCAGTGATTTTTCAGCATGAAACAGACCATTTGAATGGGATGTTGTTCCCCGACAGAATGAGAGAACAACAGAATGCGCTCGCACTTCCCCTACCCCAGGGGATGGAATTGTTTATAAAACCTGTTGCCCGGTAGTTGCGCAGAACAATCCTGTTTATAACTTGTTAAACATTCCGGCAATTAAAACACAGCCAGAAAGATGATAGTAATATCCGGATTACCGAAAAGGCGGCTCAGACCAGTTGTTATTTTTTTAATGACGCTTTTTTGCACGTCTGTGACAATGTCGCAAACGATCACGGAATCAGTGTTATACTCAACAGCAACCGGCAATATAAAAATTAAATCTGAAGCGCCATTGGAGCTGATTGAGGCTTCCTCGAATGAGCTGAAGGGGGTAATTGATATTTCAAAGAAAACATTTTCATTTGCGGTTCAAAACCGTTCCATCAAAGGATTCAACAGTCCTTTGCAGCAGGAACATTTTCACGAGAATTATATAGAAACCACGAAATATCCGGCTACCACCTTTAAAGGTAAGATAATTGAACAGGTTGATTTCTCCATGGATGGGAAATATGAAGTAAGAGCCAAGGGAATTTTGAACATTCATGGTGTTGACCAGGAGCGGATTATTAAAGCGAATATTGAAATCAAAAACAAGCTTATCCTGCTAAATTCATCATTTACAGTTCCACTTTCTGATCATAACATCACCATACCAAAAATTGTATATCAAAAAATTGCTGAAGAGGTGAATATCAATGTAAATGCCAGTTTAACCGGAGTTAAAAAATAGGTTCCAATGAAGCCAGTATCCCTTATCCGGCCTGTTACATTGTTCATTATTATTCTCTGTGCACTATTGCCATCGGCAAGGGCTCAGTTTCCTGAATTTACAACCCTGGCAGGTAAAGAGCAGTTGAATGGCGGAAGTATTACCCGGATATTACAGGATAATAAAGGATTTATCTGGCTTGGAACGACCCAGGACCTGTTTATTTACGATGGCTTCGATTTTCGTCAGATTTCCTTTGGCGATAGTCTTAAAGAATCGGTTATAAGTTCGTTGGCCATCAACAATTCAGGAGTGGTGTGGGTTGGGTTCAGTGATGGAAGAATAGCTTTCGGGCACGAAAACGGCTTTTCATTTTTCAACCCGGCTGAAGGCCTGCCCGGCGTTGCCATTACCTCTATGCTGTTTGATAACGACAGTACACTCTGGATTTCAACTTATGGGGAAGGCATTTATTACCATCGCAACAACCGCCTATTCAATATCAATACCGATGATGGTCTTGCCGACAATTTTGTTTATTCACTTTCACACGACAAGAAGGGTGCAATCTGGGCGGGCAGTGATGCAGGACTTACTTTGTGTGAAATCAAAGGCAGTAAAAAGGTATTGAAGAATTATTCAACAGCAGAGGGACTTCCGGATATAATTGTACAGACAATTGTCCCGGCTGAATCCGGTGGATTGTGGATTGGAATGCAGGAAAAGGGTATTTGCTATTTTAATCAGGAATCAAAATCATTCGAATCTGTAAATTCCCAAAACTGGGATTATGGTCCGGTGAATGATCTTCTTGATTTTGGTGACTTATTGTGGATAGCCACTGAGGGTAGCGGAATTATTGAATTATCATTGAAAAAAGACGCAAATAGCAGAAAGTTCAGGCCTGTTCAATCGTCGGGGAAAAGAATCGGCAGGTTGCTGCACGATTTTGAAGGAAATGTATGGGTTGTTTCCGCCGGTTCGCTCCTGCTTACTTCTGGTCCCGGCATTAGAAGCTACAAAGTTGTTGGCAATTTTCAGCTTGGAAATATACATGCTGTGCATGCAGAAAACGATGGGAGTATCTGGTTTGGCAACGATAAAGGCTTGTTTAATTATGATCCTGATAAAGAGGACAATGAAATTCTCAGGCAGTTTTTACCTCCTCAAAGCAAAGGAGGACCTGGAATAACAAGTATATTTCATGATCCCGGAGGTAATATGTGGATCGGCACTTTCGGAAATGGATTATTCCGGATTCGTCCCGGGGAAACGGAATCTGAAAGAATTATCGATCCTTCCGGAAAGTTAAACGATAACATACTAGGCATTTCAGGAAGGGGGGAGGATGTATGGTTTGCTACGCTTGGCGGCGCTGTTAAGTGTAATTATAGCACCATGAATTCCGGAGATTTCAGTTTTACCCGGTTTTCCTCAGCAGAGGGCCTTGGTAACAATTTCATATACACGGTGTTAGCAGATAGAAAGGGCAGAATCTGGTTTGGAACCGATGGTAAAGGCGCTGCAATGTATGACAAAGGCCGGTTTAAAAGTCTTGGACCGGATGAAGGACTTGCTGGCAAGGTTATTTATTCCATAACAGAAGACAGAGATGCCAATATCTGGTTTAGTTCAGCCAATGAAGGCATATTTCGTTATAGCGATGGAAAATTTTCAGCTTTTTCACTTGCTCAGGGCCTGCGGAACCTGAAAATTACTTCTTTGATCAGCAGTGCCGAAAACCAGGTTGTAGTGGTACATAGCCAGGGCGTTGATGTAATAAATTCTCGCACCGGACAGGTTTCCTACCTGGGAATGAACGCTGGAATTGCAGATATCAACCCCGATCTGAATGCAGTAGCATCCGATAGTTCCGGCTCTGTCTGGATAGGCACACGTGATGGAATTATTCATTACACGCCTGAATATTTAAATGTGATGGCTATGCCCATTACCTCGATCCGGAAAGTGTCTGTTTATCTTTCCGGAAAAAATGCAATACAGGGAGAAGGATTCTCCCACAATCAGAACCACCTTTCCTTTGAATACATCGGCTTATGGTTTAATAATCCTGAAAAGGTAGTTTACCGGGTGAAACTTGAAGGAAACGACCCTGACTGGATTCCTACCGGTGACCGGGTGACGACATATTCAAACCTCAGGCCGGGTGAGTATACTTTCAGGGTGCAATCATCGGTAAACAACGATTTTACCTATGCCAGTGAAGCAAGCTTCATTTTTTCAATAAAACCACCTTTTTATTCACGCTGGTGGTTTATTCTGGCTGTTGTTATGCTGATGGCCTTTTCGGTATATTACATCAGCAGAACGCGCCTGAATCGCGTCAGGCGTGAACAGCAATTACTCAAGGAAAAGGCCGAATCGCAATTTCAGATGTTAAGAAGCCAGGTTAACCCTCATTTCCTGTTTAATAACTTTAGTACACTGATGGCCATCATTGAAGAAGATAAAGAGCTTGCCATCGAATACGTGGGCAAATTGTCCGCATTTTTCAGGTATATACTTGAATACCGCGATAAGGAGTTAATTCCCTTGTCGGAAGAACTGGAAATTGTTGAGAATTATCTTTTTCTGCAGAAAAAACGATACGGAAGCAATTTGACAGTGCAAAAGAATATCAATCCCGAACACCTTCATAGTCTGATTCCTCCGTTAACATTGCAACTATTGTTGGAGAATGCCGTTAAGCATAACATTGTTGCCGTTGCAAAGCCATTGAATATCAGGATTTATAGTGAGGAAGATTCCCTTGTCATCGAAAACGTTATGCAGGCCCGTAAAACACGGGAACCATCAACCGGTATGGGTTTGCAAAACATCATTAGCCGTTACAGGATTTTTACCAGCAAAGAGATTTCTATCACCCGGACTTCAGAATTATTCAAAATTTCATTGCCCTTGATTTTCACCAAATAGACTTTTGCTATGTCACGTTAAAAATGACGCATAGAATAAGACGCAAGTTCAATAAATAAACGAATTCCTACTTTTACTTTTTACTTTAGACTTTTTACTTTAGACTTTTTACATTTATGAAAGTTTTGATTGTTGAAGATGAGCCGGCAACAGCCCGCAGAATGCAGAAACTACTGAATGAAACGGAGAAGGATATTGAAGTTCTTCAGATTACTGACAGCATTGAAAGCACCACAGCGTGGCTCAGGGGTAATCCGGCCCCGGATCTTATTTTCATGGATATTCAACTGGCAGATGGTGAAAGCTTTGAGATTTTTAAGGAAGTTGAAGTGCTTTCCCCGGTGGTTTTTACAACAGCCTATGATAAGTATGCCATTGAAGCATTTAAAGTAAACAGCATAGATTACCTCTTAAAGCCGGTAGAAAAGGAGGCTGTTGAAAAGGCACTGAAAAAATTCAGGAAACTGAATGTTTCAGCAACACCGGCAATCGACTATGCCAGACTTGCTGCCTTAATTCAGCAACCAGTCCGACAGGATGTACCTAAAAGAATGCTTGTAAGGTATGGTGATCATATTAAAGCTGTTGAATATGGCGATATAGCTTATTTCTATACCATTGAGAAACAGGTCTTTTGTACTACTTTTTCAGGCGATAATTACCCGGCTGATTATAGCCTTGATAAACTGAATGACATACTTGATCCGGAGAAATTTTTCAGGATTAACAGGAGTTTTACTGTGAATTATAACGCCATAGGTAAGATGGTTTCCTGGTCTAAATCGAGG
>JAAXUD010000334.1 GCA_013336205.1 Lentimicrobium sp.
CAGCCAATCAATATTCGGCGTTTGGTTTCTGGAAGTGATGATCTCAACCATGTCGCCACTCTTAAGGGTTTGCTTTAAGGGAACAATTTTCTTGTTAATGCGGGCTCCACTGCACTTCGCGCCCAAACTTGTATGTACCTCAAATGCAAAATCAAGCACTGTAGCCCCGGCTTTCAGCTTTTTTACATCACCTTCGGGTGTAAAAACATAAATAATATTATCCGAAGCTGCCAACGTTGAACCGACGGTAACAGCATCGTCAACTTCGCCCGGATTCTCCAGAATCTTTTTAATGGAATTTAACCATTCGTCGGTTTCAACATCTCCTCTTTGTCCTTTGTACCTCCAATGAGCAGCATTGCCCGATTCAGCTTCTTCATCCATGCGCGTAGTCCTTATCTGAACCTCGATCCAGCGCCTGGAAGGCCCCAAAACAGTCACATGCAATGACTCATAACCATTTTGCCGGGGCTTTGAAATCCAATCGCGTAAACGCTTTGGTTCAGGTAAATAGAGATTTGTCACTGCCGAATAAGCTTTCCAGCAATCAGCTTTTTCTGTCTCCGGGTTGCTTTTGAGTATAATCCTGATCGCAAACAGGTCGAAAACTTCATCAAAAGATACCTGCTGTTTGTTAATTTTTGAATAAACCGAGGAGACTGACTTTGTTCTGTTTTTGATCACGAAATCCAACCCAAGCCTGTTAAGTTCCGACTTTATCGGATCCAGAAACTCAGTAAAAAAGTCCTTATTGTCAATTACAGCTTGTTGAATCTTTGCTGAAATCTGACTATAAACTTCAGGGTCTGAGTAATGCAGCGATAGCTCATCCAACTCAGCTTTAATCTTGTAAAGTCCGAGTCTGTGCGCCAGTGGCGCATAAAGATTGGCCGTTTCCAGTGCAACTATAGCCTGCTCTTTCTTTGAAAGCAAAGCAATAGTGCGCATTCGGTGCAAGCGGTCGGCCAATTTGATAAGAACTGCTCTTACATCGCCTGAAAGCGATAAAAGCAGGCTTATAAAGTTTTCAGCATTGTCGGGTAGTTTTTCAATGGGCAGATTGCTGATTTTTGATAAACCCTTGATTATCTTAACAATTCCATCATGCTTATTGTCAGCCCCTATGAATTCATCCTGAACTGACTTATAATCGGCATGGTGAAGCAAAGCCGCAACTACAGAAGAAATTCCCAGCTGCATTTCCGTTGCGACAATACAAGCTACATCAACAGCATAGAGAAACAGAGGTTCTGAATCGGATTTTACATTTTTCGCATGAATATTTAATAAAATCCGAAACGCAGTTCTGAACGAATCAATATTCTCTGAATTTAAAAATGGCCGGCAGGCAGCGTAAAGCTGACGGTAACTTTGCTTTACCTGAATTGTCTGACCGATATTTTCTGTTGTTTTTTTCATTACTGTGTGCTATTGCAAAGTTACATCATCCCGGGATTGTTACTTAATAAGAAACAGTAAAAAAAAACGCCCCGGATCAACAGGGCGTTTTCAAAATTCTTGCAATCCGTTCTATTTCGTTGGACCTTCAAGATTCTTTGGTGCCTGTTTTTTGGGAGGTTCTGCGATAGATTCTCTCATCTTTGTATCTGCCTGGATATTCTGAAATTTATAATAATCCATCAGTCCAAGATTGCCGCTTCTGAACGATTCGGCAATTGCCCTTGGAATTTCAGCTTCAGCCTCAATAACTTTAGCACGGGCTTCCTGTGCCTTGGCTTTCATTTCCTGCTCATTGGCAACAGCCATGGCGCGTCGCTCCTCAGCTTTGGCCTGGGCAATATTTTTATCAGCAAAAGCCTGATCCATCTGCAGTTGAGCGCCGATATTCTTTCCTACATCAATATCAGCGATATCGATTGATAAAATTTCGAATGCTGTGCCGCTGTCAAGTCCTTTGGATAAAACCATTTTACTGATTAAATCAGGATTTTCAAGTACACTCTTGTGAGAGTCGGATGAACCAATGGATGAAACAACACCTTCGCCAACGCGGGCCAGAATGGTTTCTTCCCCGGCACCTCCTACGAGTTGCCTGATATTGGCTCTTACTGTTACCCTTGCTTTTGCAATCAGCTGAATACCATCTTTAGCAACAGCTGCGATAGGTGGCGTATTGATTACCTTTGGATTTACCGACATCTGAACTGCTTCAAATACATCACGACCGGCAAGGTCGATGGCGGTGGCTGCTTTAAAATTAAGTGGAATATTGGCTTTATCGGCTGAGATAAGCGCATTAACGACCAGCTTAACCCTTCCGCCAGCCAGAAAATGCGCTTCAAGCTCATCGCGGGAAATTGAAAGTCCTGCCTTGGTCGCATTAATCATGGCAGTTACAATTACTGAGGGCGGAACTTTACGCCAGCGCATAAATACAAGTTGAATCAAAGAAACCCGCACACCCGAAAGCAGTGCAGAGAACCAAAGGCCTACGGGGATAAAATAAAAAATTATCCAAAGACCAAACAAAGAAGCAATACCAATTGCTACAATCACTAAAAAGCCTTGTTCCATTTTATTATGATTTACGTTTTACAAAAATTTTATTATCAACAATCTGAGAAACAACAACTTCTGTTTCCTGATCAATAAATTCACCATTTGAGTGCACTTCAAAAAACTCATTATTAAATACAGCTTTCCCTGATGGTGTTACCCTGGAAATAGTCTTACCGGAATCTCCGGTATGAATCTTCAGCATATCAATCTCATTCACTTTTCCACTGATCTCTGTTTTTAACATGATTTTATTCCAGGTATCGGATTTCAAAGCCAGATAAATACTCAGAATAGTCAGAACAATGGTTCCCAGTAAGACAAAGTGACCGGTTGGACTACCAAAAACATAATAGGCTTCCCAGACAGAAAATGCAAGTAAAATCAAACCGGCTACTCCGACAATTGTTGTACCTGGTATCACAAGTACTTCAAGCAGAAGCAGTAACAGCCCGGCTATAATTAAAATAATGATAAGGGTTAATGACATACAACGAAGATGTAAAATAAATTGTCAGTTACAAAAATAGTGAGGATATCATCTTCTTTTACTGTTTCAGAAAATAATTATTTGCTTTCGGTATGTATTCCCTGATTGCTTTAATTCTGTTTTCACTGTTGGGATGGGTGCTGAGCAGTTCAGGTGGAGCAACACCCGGAATGGCAGCCATATTCTCCCAGAAAGTCAGCGCTCTTTCAGGATTGTATCCAGCCATGGCCATAAATACCATTCCAAGCTTATCCGCTTCATATTCATGGGTTCTGGAATAGGCAAGCGTGCCCAGGGTTGAACCTAAACCATATGCAAGATTGAATATATCTCTGGTTTGAGAAGGTTGCTCCTGCATTGCAATTTCAAGCGAAATCCCACCAGCCACAACGGCAAGTTGCTGACTCATTCTTTCACCACCGTGGTTTGCGACTGCATGAGCTATTTCATGACCCATGATTACGGCCAAACCTGATTCGTCTTTGGAATATTTCAGGATCCCTGTGTATACAACCACTTTTCCCCCGGGAAGACACCAGGCATTTGCATCAGGACTTTCAACGAGATTAAATTCCCAATCAAATGAATCAGCTTTTTTGGACATTCCATTCTCATTCAGAAACTTCTCAACTGCAGCGGAAATACGCGCTCCTACATTTTTCACCATCACAACGTCAGGCCTTGATCCAGGTAGTGGAGGATTCTGGCTTAAAAAATCATTATACGTTGTGAGGCTTAACTGTGAAATCATATTATCAGGCACAACATTAAATTGTTTGCGGCCTGTTATGGGAACTTTAGCACAGGAGAACAGGAACAACAGGACTGTTAAATACAATCCCGCATTAAAATGAGATATTTTAAATTGATTATTCAATTGACACGGTTAATCTTCTGTTTATCATTTCATTATAAACAGGTTTCAATTCCTCCAATGTTCCATGCTTTACGCCACATTTTCCTTTGTAATGAACAATGAGTGTTATTTGTTCGGCCTGCAATGGCTCAATTCCACAGACATCAATCAATGTTTCTGTTACAAAATCAAAAGTGTTAAAATCATCATTAAAAAGAACCAGCTCCTTCAAATCAGTCAGTTGGTTCTTCTTTTCTGTAATATTTATTGTTTTTTCTTTAACCATTCCAATGATTGCTTGTTTAATCTGCTGAATTTTGATTTTATAAAATTACGAAAAATTTCAACTGTTTTCATATCCTGACATTTATTTTACCAATTTTGTGCCTTGCATTTATTGTAACTTTTAATGAAAATACCGGTTAATAATTTTAGTTCA
>JAAXUD010000335.1 GCA_013336205.1 Lentimicrobium sp.
TGTGAATGATTTTTATCTGAATATCTGGAATGATTATTTTGGGGAGCCCGGCGATCTTGTTTACTCAGAATATGGCTACAAGCCTGATTATGAAGATAGTTTGAATCAGTACTTTACCTACCGGCCAGACAGTGTAATTCAGATTGAATCAGGGAGTTTTCCGAATCTGACTTTTTATATAGGCTGGGAACAGGTTACTTCCGACAACCTGAACCTAGGATTTGATTTAAACAGTGATGCATCGGCCAACACATTTTACAAGACATTTGGTGCATGGGAACAAAGTCTTTACAAGGGCGCACTGATGATCAGGCCAATTCTTGGAAAAGAAAAGGTGGTTGGAATTCCTGAAAGTAAAATGCCGGATGCATTAAGCGTTTATCCAAACCCCAGCAGCAACGGACTGGTGATCATTGATTTGCCTGAAACCCTTAGTGTTTCCGGCTACAAAACTACTTTATATGCTGCAACCGGTAAACAGCTGATCAGTAAGCCTTTCAGTCGTGAAGAGAATTTCAGCAACCTTCCAACCGGTGTTTATCTGATTCAGGTTATCAGGCCCGACGGAAGTATGGCAGGCAGAAGCAAGTTGCTGATCAATCACTAATTGCCGGCTGCATGATTGTTGAGGACACTTTCGCTGAAGAACATGAGTCGCCCGATTTCGTGGATGATGAAAGTGTTGAGAATGAGCTTTATGAGCATCACCGGATTATAGCCGACCGCGGACAGGGCCTGATCAGAATTGATAAGTTCCTGATGGGGCGGATCGAAAATGCTTCACGGAATAAAATTCAGCAGGCAGCTAAAGCAGGTAATATCCTGGTAAACGGGGAGTCTGCAAAACAAAACTACCGCGTTAAACCCCTGGATGTTATTTCGGTGGTTATGGCCCATCCGCCAAGGATTACCGAAATTCTTCCTGAAGATATTCCCCTCGATATCGTATATGAAGATGAGCACCTGCTGGTGATTAACAAGGTTGCCGGAATGGTAGTGCATCCCGGCCATGGCAACTGGGAAGGTACGATGGTGAACGCACTGGTCTGGCATTTTATGCATACTCCGGGTATGCGTCAGGATACTTCGCCATTACTGGTGCACCGCATCGATAAAGATACCTCAGGCATTATACTGGTGGCAAAAACCGAGGAAGCCCAGACCCGCCTGGCCAGAAACTTTTTCGATCACACCATTGATCGTACCTACCAGGCCATAGTTTGGGGAACACCCAAAGAAAATGAAGGTACCATCACCGGCCATGTGGGCCGGAACCTGAGTAACCGCCTGGTAATGGCAGTTTTTCCCGATGGGGAGCACGGCAAACATGCGGTGACGCACTATAAAGTACTGAAGAGCTATGGTTATGTGAGCCTGATCGAATGCCGCCTGGAAACCGGTCGCACCCATCAGATCCGCGCCCATATGAAATACCTTGGCCACCCGCTTTTCAGCGACGAACGATATGGTGGCAGTAAAATACTGAAAGGAACGACCTCCGGTTCCTACAAAAAGTTTATCGAAAACTGCTTCGAACTCCTGCCGCGACAGGCACTGCATGCCAAATCACTGGGATTTGAGCACCCCATCACCCGTAAGAAAATGTACTTCGATTCTGAATTACCTGCTGATATGTTAGCGGTACTTGAAAAATGGGATGGGTATCTGGCATCAAGGGGATGATTTTCTCAAACTAAGCCAGGTAAAACAGAAAGACAAAGCATTAAGCTACTCTTTTAGCTAATTTCATAACAAATACATCCAAAGCATTTTACTATATTAACTGTTACAGTTCATTTCACACAGCCTGAATTGATGATTTTTATATTGGTTAGGTTGTTAAAATATATTGATATCAGTTAAATTATTGCATCCGGGTCTGCTCCGGTTTCCCAAAGGTCTTGCAAAATATGTGGTAAAAATAGAAACAGTTCTTTACCGGAACCATCCGTTGCAAAAACAGCACTTTCTTCAAGAGAAATAGCGGGCTATGATTATTTTGTAAAATAGAGTCCTGAATCTGGTCCTAAAGGGAGTCCAAACAGAATCCAAATAATTAAAAGTATTGTCCATGAAATTGAAAAAACTACAGAATAAGGCAGCATGGTTCCAATTAAATTACCTAACCCTGATTTTGAATCATACTTTTGATAATACACAATAATGAGGGCAAAAAAGCTCATCATAGGTGAAATTATATTGGTTACACTATCGCCAATGCGGAAAATTGCCTGAGAAAGTTCTGGAGAATAGCCCATGAGCATGAACATCGGGATAAAAACAGGACCCATTATTGCCCATTTGGCAGAAGCACTTCCCATGAAAAGATTGATAAATCCGGTTAAAGCAATAAAGAGAATGGCGAGGGGGATAAGCCCAATATTCATGCTCTGTAAGACTTCCGCTCCTTTAACTGCAAATATGAGCCCCAGGTTACTCCATTTGAACCAGGCCACAAACTGAGCAGCAAAAAAGACAAGAACCAGAAATGCGATCAAGCCTTTAAAACTACTGTTCATACCGTTGAAAACATCTTCATGTTTTTTGAATGTGCCGGCTATATACCCGTAAAGTACTCCGGAACTTACTGCTACCAGAAACAAAACAGATATAAAACCTTTTATTAGGGGCGAATGTAAAACTGAATTGTCGTCCCCCCTTAAAAAGCCATGATCTGGAATAAGACCTGTTAAAAAGATAATCAGCCATCCAATCATGAGGATCCCCACCCATTTAAGTCCTCTTTTTTCTCTTTGATTAAGTGGAATAATCGGTTCCATCTCGACAGTTCCATCGTATTTACCCAAACGAGGTTCTACCCATACGTTGGTTACCCAGGTGCCAACAAAAGCAATCAGGAAGGTGGATACTACCATAAAATAATAATTTGCCGTGGGCATCACGTAATATTCGGGGGAGATGATTTGAGCAGCTTCCGTGGATATTCCTGCAAGTAACGGATCTATTGTACCGATAAAAAGATTGGCGCTGAAGCCGCCACTGACTCCGGCAAAGGCAGCTGACATGCCGGCAATGGGATGCCTGCCAAGTGAATGAAAAATAATCCCAGCCATCGGTATAATCAAAATATAGCCCAGGTCGGACGCAGCATTCGATAAAACACCGGTAAAGACAACCATAAAAGTTATAGATTTTCGCGGTGCTCTTATCAGCAATGCATTGATGGCTGTTTTTACCAGACCGCTGCTTTCGGCAACACCGATTCCAAGCATGGCAACCATTACAATACCAAGAGGTGCAAAACTGGTATAATTATCTGCCATTTTCAGTAAGATTCGGTGTAAGCCTTCAACGGATAACAGATTAACGACTTTTATCGTTTCTCCATTGGCAGGATTAATGCCTTGCCAGCCAAGAAAATATCCAATAAAAGAAACCGCAAGGGTGATCAAGCCAAAAATCACAAATAAGGCAGCCGGATGAGGAAGTGCATTCCCTCCTTTTTCAATTATTGTGATAAATCTGTTAAGAATTTTTTCAAATTTAGATGTCATAGCAGATAGGATGTTATTTTGTTAGTTCAGCAATAACAAGCATTTCAAAGTCTTCGGCTGCTAATTTGTCTTCATGTGAAAAAGCGCCGCGTTTTGTTGCGAAAATTTGAATTTTTGCAAATCAAAGCAGTCTCAATAACCAGATTATTTCAGAGGGAACATAATACCATTTATTACATTTCAGTTCTTTTTCAGCTCCAGTGTTATCTGCAAGTATGGTAATGTTGTATTTCCTGAAGTTCATTAACCCAAAATTCCAGCTGTTGCAGTTTGGGTTGCTCTCAATAACAACCTCTGAGTGGAAATTGTTTATTAGTGAAACAATGGAAATAATCCGGTTAAAGTTTTGAAAAGGAATTTTGTATTATCCTTTAGTGTCTTTGAAGTATTTTTGAGAATTTCGCAATTCATTTCATCGGTTTTCGTCAATGGAAAACCACCTTCACATAGCATAACAGCCAGGTCAAATTGTTTTTCAAACGGCAAGTTTCGTGCATCGTGCCTTAAAAATTCAATATGTAAACCATTCTGTTTTGCCTTTTATCTCGCTTTTTGGAGTAAGGATTCAGATAAATCAATTCCTGCGATTACACAGTACTTGATTTGTTTATTCATTTCTTATTATACTTAGTGGTTTAGAGTATTGTTTGTCATATCTTTAAATTAGCGTTAACGAGCAGATATACGCAGCATTGCGTGTTTATCTGACTTGTATTTTACCTTTAACAATGAATGTACAAATCAGACTCCAGCCTCAGATATATTAACTTTTCAAAATAGCTGA
>JAAXUD010000036.1 GCA_013336205.1 Lentimicrobium sp.
CCGGCAACAAATAAGTGGCGGAGGTACGCCTTCGAATATGTGCCATCAACAAACGAGGTACCTTCAGGATCAAGGCTTGAAAAGTCGGCTTTCCATTTTTCATTTCTCAGGTTAATTATGCCGTTGGATGTGAAAATCATGCCATTGCGCCCATTCCGGGTAGGCATAACACAATCGAACATATCAACACCCTGCGAAATCCCTTCCAGGATATTGGCGGGAGTACCTACGCCCATAAGGTAACGCGGCTTGTCTTTGGGTAAAATTCCGCATACCAGTTCGGTAAATTCATACATTATTTCGAGTGGCTCACCAACGGCCAATCCGCCAATCGCATTTCCTTCGGCTCCGCAGGAGGCTATTTTTTCGGCCGATCTGATCCGGAGGTCGCGGTAAACACTGCCCTGAACAATCGGAAACAGCGCCTGCCTGTATCCGTAAAGGCTTTCGGTTTCATTAAACCTTACCATGCAGCGGTCGAGCCAGCGGTGGGTCATCTCCATTGACTTCATGGCATAATCGTATTCGCAGGGATAGGGTGTGCATTCGTCGAAAGCCATCATAATGTCAGCTCCGATCACACGTTGTATATCCATTACCCGCTCAGGGCTGAACATGTGCCGTGAACCATCGATGTGTGATTGAAATACAACACCTTCTTCTTTCATCTTTCGCCGATGTGCCAGCGAATATACCTGATAACCACCACTATCGGTGAGTATGGGTTTGGTCCAGCCGTTGAATTTGTGCAGGCCGCCGGCTTCCTTTAAGACATCAAGGCCTGGCCGCAGATATAAATGATAGGTGTTGCCAAGAATAATCCTGGCTTTAATATCCTGTTCAACATCACGTATGTGTATTGCCTTAACGGTACCTGCAGTGCCAACCGGCATAAAAACCGGTGTGGCTATTTCACCATGATCGGTGGTAATCAGCCCTGCACGGGCATTGGAATGCTTGTCGGATGCAGAAAGTGTGAAATCCATTAAATGCGCTTGGTGACTTTAGTCTGATTTGACCGGCAAAGTTAGCAATCTTCCGGGGTTCTTCTAATTTTTTAGAACCCGGGTCCCATTATTCAAAAGCTCAGGAACCTGAAATATCGTTTCACAGCCAGCCTCAATGAACAGGCCAGACATGTGTGAAGCAAAAAAATATCGAATTATTGTTTATTTGAAAGCCGGTTTTTTAAACTCAATCTGACAAGACTTTTTTTCGCTATTTACTACGCATAATACTATTTACCCGGATTAAGGCTGTATAGCTTTACATAATCGATTTCCATTGTCGCTTCAGTAAGATTTGGATCTATGCCCCTTGATCCACCCCAGTTTCCGCCGATCGCGATGTTCAGAATCAGGTGGAAACGTTTGTCGAATGGCCAGGTGGCATAGTTGCCCGTTTTATCGTTGTTGAAAGTGAAATATTTTTCATCATCCAGATAAAAATCTACTTTTTCTGAATTCCATTCCATTGCATATGTATGAAAAGCTGTGGCATAATCAGGCACCATGATGCTGTTGCCGATCTGGGTACCGAGCGACCCATTGTAATTACCGGTATGAACCGTAGCGTGCACTTTACCAGGATCGTAACCCACATGCTCCATTATGTCAATTTCGCCACTGCCAGGCCAGCCCCCATATTCCCGGTCGGTTGACAAAATCCAGATGGCTGGCCAGGTTCCTTTTCCGGTAGGGAGTTTTGCCCTTACTTCTACCCGGACATAAAGGAAATCTACTTTGTTTTTGGTCACCAGCCTGGCTGAGGTCCAGGTACTGTCATGTTTTCTTGCTTTGATGATGAGTTTGCCGTCGTGAACTACTGAGTTTTCGCGAGAATCAGTATAATTCTGCAGTTCATTGTTGCCCCAGCCATGATCACCCAGGTCGTAACTCCAACTTGCAGGGGCTGGCGGTCCTGAATAATCAAACTCATCTGACCAGATGAGATGATAGCTTTCCTGGCTGAATAATAAGCTGCTGGTTGTCAGGGAGAGTACAACTATAATCGGGATTATCTTTTTCATAAAATTCTCGGGTAAAAGAAAACCGGGGATAAGATAGAGGACGCTAAAGCCGATAAAAACCAACCATTACTATTACCTGCGTCCCCACAGAATTTCTTCTGTTTTTTATCCATCCCCGGTACATCACCAACCAACCAAGGTTATTTTAAATATTGTTTCAGTTTATTAGTCAGTTAAACTGGTATTCAATTTATTTACAGGTATGTGCCATTCATTTTTGTGTAGATCAACAAATCCCTGCATTTGTTCCTGCACAACACGGTCAATTATAAAAACACCTGTCATCGCCATATTTTCGAAGGTGTCAATACCGTTACCGGGGAAATTTATCCGTGTCCTGTGGATGTTAAACCTGTCAGAGAATTTCCTGTTGAAAGCTTTTTCTACACCATCCTTACCGATCATGAATCCCAGCAATCCTCCCCATGTTGCAGTTGGGTTGTCTGAATCCCAGCCTGCCAGTGATCCGATTTTTATCGTTTCAACGATATTTCCTTCCCCATAAAACAAACTGATGAGACTGGCCGCAAAGTTGATTCCGGCGGCGGCACAGCCATTACAATAAATGTTACGGGAAGTCACATTGTACCCGTCAGCCTGGTTTACCTGGTATCTTTCATACACTTCATCCCGTGTTGTTTCCCATGGAAACTGATCATTGTACCGGCCCCTTACAAAATCGTACATACAGGCCGGAGTGGAACTGTCAGGAAGGCTCTTTCTGGCCATGTCGGCAATAGTGAATATCCTCTCTTTCATTTTCCTGTTTTCTCCCGGTCCTGCAGCCAGCGAATGCATAATCACATAAAAGTGAGCAATCAATTCGGCATCTTCCCTTGCAGTGGTTTGGATAGGCAGTTGAGCCATTTTTACTGCGATGTCAGGGCGGGAGGGTGCAAAAAGACCAAAAATCTCGGTTGTCAACTGCGCATCGATCATGTCGTAATCTGAATTTCTTGAAGGATCGCCTGTTTCAGGTGGTAAAATCCCCTTCTTCATCAAATCAAACGCTGCCTGATTTGATACCCAGAGGAAGTTTTCCTCTTCTGATTTTATGTGTTTCAACCACCCATCCCTGATCTGTTCGGGTGTAAGCAGGCTTGTTTTATTGGTATAGAGCAGGTGCTGATAAATATATTCAATATCCGTATCATCATCTGAACCCCAAACCTCATCCGGCTTACTAAATACAAAATCAATTGTTGTCGATAGTTCGCTGGGTTTGCCCTGGCTCCAGATATTTGGCTGATCAGGCTTTCCCCAGTCGTCCCTGGTGTAAAAAGGGCCGGTTTTGATCTCACCTGTATTTCCAATCTTATCCATTTCTGTGACCAATCCTGTCCAGTTGCCGATGCATTGACCGAGCCAGAAGCCCTGTAGCTGATTTAAATACGCTGATCTGGAAATAATTATACTTCCTTTTGAAGGTACACCGTCGCGATAAACCAGTCCGGAATCATACAAACTGCTGCTGCCGGCCTTAAATTCCGGATTGAGTGTCCTGGTGCTATTGCATGAAAGCATGATAGAAACCATGAGCAGGGTGAGTGTGATCCTTAACATTATCAGATGAAAAGATTTTACAGAATGAGATATCATACCCGATTGATTACTGTGCTTTCAGTTTTTTTTCTGCATGCAAGTAAGGGAAGCCCTGCTTTCAGGCTTATTTGGGAAAGGATTATCAGCGGATAGCCGGGATTGGAGGTAAGTCGGAAGTCTGAACAGACTAACTTTCCTCATTGCCTGACTATCCGCCGATAGTTGCAATATTAGTAACCATCATTCTGAACAAACGTTCCGCCCGAGAGGTCGATCTCAGTCTGAGGTATTGGCAGAAAACCTTTTGTTGCAGGATTAAACTCCACATCAAAAACCTGCTGATCACCAATATAGTTGGGACCCCTGATTCCTGAATATGTTAAAGCCTCATTGGCAAAAGAAGTGCCCTTGCGAAGTAAATCAAAATAACGGACACCTTCGAGCGACAATTCCAACCTTCTTTCTTTGTAGATGTTCTCAGCAGTAGCCGGAATGCTTTCAAGGCCTACACGTGCACGCACGCGATCCAGGTATTCCTGGGCATTGGGGCTTCCAAGTTCAGCAGCCATAAGCAATACATCCGAAAATCTGATTACCCGGTGATTGCAGGTTCTGTTTAACTCAAATTGCCCGTCGGTTCCCCAATGTTCGGCGTCAGAGCTGTATTTTGCAGAGAAATACCCGGTATGCTGGTATCCAACTGAAAGGGAACCATCCAGATCTTCCTGCTTTGTAACAGTAAACTCAAATCTGGGGTCACTCTGAATGTCATTAACCAGTTTCTGACTAACAGTGCCAAAACTCCAGCCCCTGTTCCAATTGTCAGAACCAGTAACCCTTGGTCCCTGCATCTGGGCAGAGAGGTTTCCTTCGCCACCTCTTACATAGCCCCAATCCCACCAGGCAGGCGTGTCGCCATAGGAAATTTCAAATACCGATTCTTTACCGTTTTCTCCTGACAATTTGAAGTTTTCGGTATAATTTTCGAGCAGATCGTGGCCACTGTTGGCAATAAGATCGTCAAGATACCCTGCAACAACACCGGCGTTTATAGTTGTACTTCCTGCTTGCAGTTCCTTGTTGTAAACCCCGTTGTAGAATAGATAGACCCTGGCCAGTAATGCCTGGGCAGTCCATTTGGATACCCTTCCTGCTTCATTGGCCGGAATGGTAGTTGGTAAATCGGCCATCGCCTCGGTAAGGTCGAGGGCAATCTGATTGTAGACCTGTTCCGGGGCTGCTTGTGGCTGGTTGTATTCTGATGGACCACTCAGTGTAGCAGTCAGTAAGGGGATATTCTCAAAATAGGCTACCTGCTCAAAATAAAAGTAGGCTCTCAGGAACTTGCTCTCTGCAATCAGTCTTTTTTTGAATTCAGCAGAAGCATCTACACCTTCGATTTTTTCTAACAAGGTATTTGCCCTGTAAACGCCGATGTAATTTTTAATCCAGATGGCCTGAACTATTTTGCTGGTTGCGGGGATGTTGAAATTGTTCAGTTCATCCTCATCCTGGCCGTCGTTGGCATCACCTCCGCCTGCATAGGCATCATCAGAGAGAATATCGGACATTACGATAAAAGGAGCCCAGGATACACCGGGTGTTTCCTGATAGCCAAGCACGTCGTAAACAGAAACCAATGCCTGGATTGCTTGTTCTTCGGTTTTGTAGAAAGTAGTGGTCACTTCCTTGTCTAATGGTTTTAAGTCAAGGAAATCATCACTGCAAGCTGTAAAAAGAATAACTAAAAGTGCAGCTTTTGCTGATTTATATATAAAATTTTTCATGTTCTCAGTTTTTTTTGAGTTAGAATGTAATGGTTGTTCCCAAACGGAAAGTTCTTGCCTGTGGGTATATGCCACGGTCAATACCAATGTCGAAAGAACTCCTGGCCCCGATTTCTGGATCAGCTCCGGTGTATTTGGTCATTGTTACCAGGTTTTCGCCTGAAACAAAGAATCTCCAGGTTGAAGCACCTATTTTTTTAAGTATGTTACCTGGTAAGGTATAACCAAACTGAAGGTTTTTAATCCTTAAGTAAGAACCATCCTCAATGTAGAGATCAGAGACACGGTAGTTGTTATTGGCGTCAATCCAGGTGTAGCGTGGTATCTCATTTGAAGTACCTTCAGCAGTCCAGCGACCCAGGTCGGCTGCAGTTCTGTTGGTATACCTGAGGTCCTGACGCTGGCTTCCGTTAAAGATGTCGTTGCCATAGGTTCCGATAAGCAGCACTGAAAAATCGAATTGCTTGTATTCGGCTGAGGCATTAAAACCAAATGTCCAGTCAGGGGTTGGGTTTCCAATCATTGTACGGTCGTCAGGATCGATCTTTCCATCACCATTCACATCTTCAAAGCGTACATCGCCAGGTACGGCATTAGGCTGCAGTAATTGTCCTGTGCTCCCGATATGCTGAAATACTTCAGTGGTATTCTGGAAGATACCATCAGTCTTATAACCCCAGAAGTAAGCGATAGGCAGGCCTTCTTCTGCTCTGGTTACTGTGCCGGCAATTGCCCAGGATGCACCAGGAATTACTTTTTCTTCATTCCCGATATAGGTCATTTTGTTTTTATTGTAGGAACCGTTGATCCCAACAGAATACTTGAATTCTTTCACCATATGACGCCAGTTCAACGAAATTTCAACGCCGTTGTTTTGAACACTTCCTACGTTGGCATAAGGTGGGTCGTTACCGACATGTCCTGGAATAGGTATTCTTTCAAGCAGGCCTTCGGTTGTTTTAATATAATAGTCAACAGTGGCCAGCAGTCTGTTGTTAAATGCGCCCATGTCAAAGGCAACATCAGTCTGTCTTGACTCCTCCCAACGTATGTCGGCATTTTCTATATAAGATGGGGAAGCTCCGGTAAGCCTGCCTCCGCCAAAAATGTATCCTCTGCTTTTATCAATGGTAGAGATAAACTGATAATCGCCAATCTCCTGATTACCATTGATACCCCAGGATGCCCTGAATTTAACCAGGTCAAGCCATTTGGGTTTTGGGAAGAAAGATTCGTCGCTGGCAACCCATGATACTCCGACTGAAGGAAAGATACCATAACGATTGTTGGGGCCAAACTTTGAGGAACCGTCCCTTCTTATAATTCCGGTAAAGGCGTATTTGTTTTTGTAGTCATAAGTTACACGACCAAATATAGAAGCCAGGGCTGAGTGAGTTGCGCCTCCGGTAGATACCCACACGGTGTCTGTTGCCATATTCAGATAAACGTTGTCAGGATCGAAGAGCGGCACTTTTGCGTTGAAACCTGTCAGGTTCTCATAGTTGTATTTGCTCGCGGTGGTTCCTGCCAAAGCTGAGAAGTTATGATCGTTAATCTTTTTAGTATAGGAGAGTGTATTTTCCCACTGCCAGGTATAGTACCTGTCTATTTGTTTGTAAACCGAAGTTTTCTCAACATTTAACTGCGCTCCATTGAGATAATAAAGCGGTTTGTAGCTGTCATTTAACACATAGGCCAGGTCGATGCCGAGGCTGGTATTGAATTTTAATCCCTTCATTATTTCAGCCTCACCAAAAATGCTTGCAACAAGCTTGTCAACCCGTGTTTCGCCGGTTTGGATCTCAAGCAATGCGAGTGGATTAACAACTTCAGCACCCACATAGTTTGAAATGCCATAAACATCACCAGCACTGTTTGTAACTACTGGTTCATTGGAATAAGGTGCCTGTGAAAGAATATCTGCATTTGTTTCGTAAAGCGGTGTTAAAGGATCAAGGTTTAACGCACTGCTGTAAGCGCCGTTGAATGATTCGTTACTGCCGATTCCACGTCTGTTAATATGTGAGTAAGCAAAGTTATTTCCAAAGCTGAATACTTTGTTAACCTGGCTTTTGGTGTTCAGCCTGGCGGTGATGCGATCAAACTGTGACTTGTCGCCTCCAATGATCCCCTGCTGTGAGAAGTATGACATTGAAGAAGAATAGGTAGTTTTTTCATTGCCACCGGTAATAGAAATTTCATGGTTTTGAATCGGGGCATTTTTCACAAACAGCTCATCCTGCCAGTTGGTATTGTGCTCCGGAATTTCATTCAGATCGAATGGCTCTGTCAGTCCGGCATTTCTGGCGCCTTCATTCATCATCATCCTGTATTCTTCAGCATCAAGCATATCGATGGTATTTGCTACGTTCTGAATTCCGGTATAACCTGAATACGTAACGCTCATCTTACCGGCTTTGCCGCCTTTTGTGGTAATCAGCACAACGCCATTGGCTGCCCTTGCTCCGTAAATTGCAGCGGAAGCCGCATCTTTCAATACGTCGATTGATTCAATATCTCCCGGGTTCAGGTAATCAATTCCACCAACGGGAAGGCCATCCACGATGTATAATGGATCAGCATTACCGGTTGTTCCGGCTCCCCTGATACGGATGGTTGGCGCTTCGCCAGGTTGTCCTGATAAGTTTGTTACCTGAACACCGGCGGTTCTGCCTTGCATTGCCTGGTCTACCCTAAGCAGTGAAGTAGAGGTGATTTCCTCAGAATTGACACTGGCTATAGCTCCTGTTACGACTTTCTTCTTTTGAGTGCCGTATCCGACAACAACAATCTCGCTGAGATTGGTGGTTTCCGGTATTAAAGCGAGATTAATAGTCGTCCTGGTATCCAGCGGTATTCTCTGAGTTTGATACCCAATAAAAGATACAACGATAGTTGCATTTGGACTGGCAGTTGTCAGGCTGAATTTTCCATCAATATCAGTGGTAGTCCCGTTTTGTGTTCCGGACTCTACAATAGTTACACCAGGGATTCCCAGCCCGTTCTCTTCGGTAATTGTTCCGGTAACCTTGTGCGCTTGTGCAAACAACAGGTTTGCATTCAGCATAACCACCAGAATCAGAAATATCGTGCGTAAAATTTTTTTCATAAGATTGGCTTAGTTGTTAAAACATGATATTCAATTAGTTAGGTGTGTGTTGTCCGCTTATCCCGGTCCTGACGAATCTGAGTTTCAGTTACTCTGAAATACACGGATATAATCTACCTTCAATTGTTGAGGGAAAATAGTTGTAGCATCGGGATTTCCCGGCCAGTTTCCTCCGACTGCAACATTAAAGATGAAAAATTGTGGCTGATGAAATTCCGACATCTGGGCAGGCGTAATATCCGCCTCACTATACTGGATATTATTTACATACCATTTGATGCTGGTCGCATCCCAGATGATGGAAAAAACATGATATTCATCAGCAAAGGTTCCGGTCGGCAAGGTATATCCATTACCATAATCTGCATGGTTTCCATTCTGGTCCCAATGAACAGTTCCATAAACGGTGTTTTCACGTCCGCTTCCACCGATCATTTCCATGATGTCAGTCTCTCCGCATTTTGGCCATCCTTGTGTAGTAATATTATCTCCAAGTGCCCATAAGGCCGGCCAGATTCCCTGCCCTTTTGGAAGTAAAGCCCTGATATCAATCCTTCCGTATTTGAAGGATTTTTTGTTACGGGTAACCAGCCTGGATGAGGTATAACTTCTACCCCCGTAATTTTCTTTACGGGCCTCGATAGTCAGCACCTGATCGGCGACTGTTGTGTTTTCCTGTCGGTAGTATTGCAGTTCATTGTTACTCCATTCACCCCCGGTTTCATAACTCCAGTATTGAGTGTTCAGGGCGTTCCCGGAGAACTCGTCATTCCAGGCCAGTTGATAACCAGCATACTGCATTGGGGTTATGTAGCCATCGGCTATGGTCACCGGGTCGTTATCAATTATAACAACCGGTTTAACTGCGGATATATACCTGCCAGAGGTTCCATATGCCCTCACTGTAATCTCAAAGGTGCCGGATTCAGTGAACTCATATTCAAATGTACCTGTTTCATTGGTTGCTACAGGCTGATCTGCTGATCCGATGTGTAAACTGTATTCAGTAGTATTGTCAGCGCTTGCCTGAATATTGACTATTCCCAGATCCGGATTGGGTATGGTAACCTCAACCACCAGATTGGTAGGATCAACCGTAACTTCCGGCTGATCTTCTTCTTTACAGGAGGTTGAAGAAACCAGCATCATTACTAATAAAGACAGGAGATATACCGTGAATATGGGTTTTTTCATGGGCGGAATTATAAAAAAGTCAGGGCCGGACAAGCCAGCCCTGACTGAAATAGATTAATTATTCAAATCTAAAATTGCGGATATAAAAAGTACCCTCATCAGTATGGCCACCGCCACCCAGTGATATGGCAAAGAAGTCAAGATTTGTTTTCGTAGCCGGGGTATATACACCTACTCCAGGGCCGCTGGTTGGCTCACTCAGGTTAAATGTATAGGTAACCCAAGCGTCCATAACAGTAGCCGTAGCATCATATTGTACATGACCTGTCCACCATTGTGCAGTTTCACTTGCTTCACCAATAATAACGCCAATGCCTTTTGTCAGGGTACCTGTGTAATTATTTGAACTGGGCATATAGACATCAATAGAAACTGTTGTAAAATTATCAAACTGAATGTCGTTTGCCATCTGGAACTGAAGTTCCTGATAGGTACCTTTTCTGTCATATTTACCACAGTTAACGCCAACTCCTGCAGGATCAGCAACACCCATAGTAAATACCATGCCGCCGTTGGCAGCTGAACCATTGCCTGGATATACGCCTGCTGTATCAAGCACTGCGAAGCTAGACGATGTCTCAAAGGTATTGAACATTTCTGTTGGTGTTAAATTAGGGAGATCCTCGCCAAAAGGTGGTTGTACAACTACTACTTCTGGTTCAAGCGCCGGGTTCGAATAACTTGCATAAGAAGCATCCCAGTAAATTCCATCATAAGTGAATGAAACGGTCATTAAATCATATCCTTCTTTCTGTTCAATTACAGCCTTGAATGTTTTAGTGGCTTCCGGAACAATTGATTCAGCAGATGTTCCAAGTTGTGGAAGACCGATCCAGGCACCATTGCCGGTAAGAGTAATGGAGTTTGTGGTTGGCTCGTAAGTAAAGGCATGAGTACCGCTTAGCCAGGCGCTGACATTGGCGCCGTCTTTATTGATCATATTTGCTGGAATCGCTTCAAAACATGTTTCGTTATTGGCAGTTCCGGCAAAAACAGCAGTTTCACCCCAGAATGAACCCTTGTCGTCAAATGTAAATGAACCATCACGGGCGAAAGTAAATTCATGGAAATAGACACATGGACGGGCACCTGTATTTTCAAGTGCAAACCATAAACGTGCACTTGCTGCGTCAGGACCAACTCCAAGGCTTGACCCTTCCCTGAATAGTTTCCAGGTTTTTGAAGTTTCACCTGCCAGCAGTGCCAATGCTGAATTGGGATCTTTTATTTCAACCGTCTGATTGAATGTCGCAGTTGCGTTTGCAGAATTCTTTGCTGTCAGAACAATAGCATAAGTTCCGGCTGCTGCATAGGTGTGCGTCGGACTGGTTTCCGTTGAGCTTGTTCCATCGCCGAAATTCCAGCTGTAAGAAGTAGCATTCTGCGAAAAGTTAGTAAAAGTTACTTCCAGAAAATTGGTAGTACTTACTGCAAACTGAAAACTTGCGATCGGGTTTGCTGGTGGATCTTCTTCCTCATCTTTACAGGAGACAAATGTGATCATTGAAAGAACTCCGATTGCGAGGAAAAATCTGGTTCCCCATTTTGTTAATCTGTTTTTCATTTGATTGGTGTGTTTGGTTAATGGTTAATATTACTGGTGTTTTGATTAAGTATCCGATTCCGGTTTTAAAAATGATTTTGTCATTTAGCATTATCCGCAAGCTTTTTAAGGATAAACCGGCAAGTATTAAGTATAAATCAGCCCGTTATCTTTACTTATATTAAATTGCGGAACACTAAAATTAAGCATTTATTCTGTGATTTCTGGTTTGCGTTGTCAATATTAGAGTATTAAGCCTTGTAAAGTCAAGTTTTATTATACATCAAACTTACTTCATAAGGACAGTAATGATACATCAATAATACATCATATACGCTTTAATACATTAATATATAGGCTTTTATATTTTTAATTCTACTACATCATTGAAAAATTACTTCAGGCTTATTCTATAAGCTATAACAATCGTTTAATTTCCTTCGATGAAAATGAATGGCCTGCTGTTATAGTTTCATTATTTATATGTCATTAATACATTGATAATTAATATGTTAAAATGGTGATGTTGTAGTTTTGATGTGGCAATGAGTCTATCCTTATGTATCCATGATGTAATGTAATATTTGCAGTTCAGGTATCTAATAAGGTAGCTTTGGGAATGTTAATATTTTCCAAATCCTAAAACATTGAAAATGAAAATATTAATATTTTATTCTCAGTATTTTCTACCTGTTGTATTTTTAATTGCTCAGGTTAACATCCTAAAGGGATGAGAGGGTTATGTAAGCATAAAAAGCGCTAACAGGGAACAAAGTTATATTATTGCTTCAGCCTGACTAATGTAGAGTTGCATAGATGTTCCGGTTTTG
>JAAXUD010000037.1 GCA_013336205.1 Lentimicrobium sp.
GGCCGGGGAAACCCGGTCTTTTTTTTGCCTGAATTACGCTGAGATTCTTCTTAGCTCCTGAAAAAGAATTTAATCAGTCTTCTTGAGTGGGAATAAAATTGAAGCCAATATGCTTGTCGCCAGAATAAACAGAATGACATAAAGCGAATGGGCCGTAGTAAACCCCGCTTCTTTCAGCCAGTGGCCCACCAGCATTTTTATACCAATAAATACCAGTAAAAATGCCAGGCCTGTCTTCAGGTACCTGAATAAATCAATCACATTTACTACCATAAAGAAAAGCGCTCTTAATCCGAGTATCGCAAAAACATTCGAAAAGAAGACCACATAAGGATCTTTGGTTACTGAAAAGATTGCCGGAATTGAATCCACGGCGAAAATCAGGTCACTGAATTCTATGACCAGTAAAACAATAAACAAAGGAGTAATATAACGCTTCCCCTTATCGGTGACAAAAAAGTGATGCCTGACAAATGTGGGGTATACAGGAAAATGGGCAGAGGCAAACTTTACCACGGGGTGCGTCACTACATCAATCTTCTCCTCTTTGCTATTCCGGGTCAGAAACATTTTAAATCCTGTGTAAACCAGCAACAGTCCAAACAAAAAGAGGACCCATTCAAACCTGATTATCAAGGCTGAGGCTGAAAAAATAAAGATAAACCGGAGGACAATAGCAGCAAGTATTCCCCAGAAAAGCACCCGCCTGTAATAGCGTGGTTCTACCCTGAATGCATAAAAAACCATAACCATCACAAAAATATTATCGACGGACAGGGCTTTCTCGATCAGATACCCGGTCAGGAATTCAAGCGCCAGGTTGTTGTTGTATAACCTGAGTGCTTCTGAATAATCAAGCCCGTCTATATTTATGGGATGTCCATATCTGGCAATCAACAATCTGATTTCTTCCAGCGAACCTTCACCTCCCATGTGTATCCATTCACCATGAAAAATAAGCAGCACATAAAAACTCAGGGAAACGCTTACCCAAAGAATCGTGTAAATCAGCGCTTCCTTAAACGGAACAATATGGTTGCGCTTGTCGAAAACCCCAAGATCGAGCATGAGTACACCCGAAATGATTGTAACAAAAACCGAGAAAAAAAGCAGTTCGTTGGGGTTCATTTTTCTATTCAACAATTGACCTATGCAAATGTAGGTATTGTAAGGTCGCCAAAAACCTGCGATCCAGCCATTTTTTGACTGATCAATTATTTAAATCAGCTTCTTGAAGGTTTCAGTAAAAATCTTTCTAATTTTGGGCACTTTTAACAAACAATCATTTCAGAACAATCACACTAACCCTTAAGAAATTACAAAGGGTTTAAAAAAAACTTCAATGACTAATTTTACCGAAATGAACCCCAATCCGCTGGTTCAATACCTGAACAAACCAGCCGATGAATTTACAAGAGCAGACCTTGTCAAGTACATAGAAGATCATAATATTGAGATGGTTAACTTCAGGTATGCAGGCGGCGATGGCCGGCTTAAAACCCTGAACTTTGTAATCAGCTCAAGGCAACACCTGAACAGCATACTCACCACTGGAGAACGGGTTGATGGTTCCAGTCTTTTCCCTTTTATTCAGGCCGGGTCCAGCGATCTTTATGTAGTTCCCCGTTACAGAACTGCTTTTGTAAATCCCTTTTCAGATGTACCATCGCTCGACATCCTATGCTCCTACTATAACAAAGACGGGGAACCGCTTGAAAGCTCACCGGAATATGTGCTGAGAAAAGCACATAAGGCGTTAAAAGAGAAAACGGGATACACTTTCCATGTAATGGGAGAACTGGAATACTACGTGATCAGCGAAGAAGAAGATATTTTCAGGGCTGTTGATCAGAAAGGTTACCATGAATCTTTCCCTTTTGCCAAATGGGAGCAGTTGCGCACTGAAGCCATGACTGCGATGGCAAAAGCCGGCTGCCAGATAAAATACGGTCATTCAGAAGTGGGCAACTTTATCCAGGATGGAAAGCTTTACGAACAGAATGAGATTGAATTCACTCCAACAAATCTCGAAGAAGCTGCCGATCAGTTGGTAATTGCTAAATGGATTCTCAGGTCACTTGCTTATAAGTATGGCGTTACGGTAACTTTTGCCCCAAAAATAACCGTCGGTAAGGCCGGAAGCGGATTGCATATCCACACCAAACTGATGAAAAATGGCCGGAATCAAATGACATTGAACGGAAAACTCAGCGATACGGCCCGTCGTGCTATTGCAGGTTACCTTGAATTGGCGCCTTCGCTCACCGCATTTGGCAACAGCAATCCAACCTCCTATTTCAGGCTGGTCCCGCACCAGGAGGCACCCACCAATATTTGCTGGGGCGATCGTAACAGAAGCGTTCTGGTAAGGGTTCCATTAGGCTGGACAGGAGAAAACAAGATGATTTATCATGCCAATCCTGTTGAACAGCCGGCTGATGAGGATTTTTCGCAATTACAGACCGTTGAATTCCGCTGTCCTGATGGGTCAGCTGATATTTACCTGTTGCTGGCCGGCCTTACGGTAGCAGCCCGCCACGGACTTGAAATGGAAGACGCCCTTGAAAAAGCGGAGAAAACATATGTTGACGTGAATATATTTGATGAAAAGAATAAAACCAGGCTGTCACAATTGAATCAATTACCGGTGTCATGCTGGGAATCAGCCAATATGCTCGAAAATCAGGCTGAAATCTATCTTAAATACGGTGTGTTTCCTGAAGGCGTGATCAGTGGTGTCGCCAGAAAACTTCGCAGTTACAACGATGAGCACCTGCGCGAAGAGTTGAGTTGTAAAAAAGAAAAAATAATTGGTCTGGTTGAGCAATATTTTCACTGCGGCTAAACCCGGGTATTTTCATTACTGTAAATAACCTTTCTCGGAATTTATTGCCGGCCAACTCCATTGAATGGCCGGGAAAATCCGGAAAAGGTTATTTTTTTTGCATCCGTTTAAACTTTATCAGTCGTCGGCCCAAATAAACACGGCGCAACCAGAAAGGCAGGATAAAAGCACCGATGATCAGATAAGGGTAATAAGTAATTAAACGCCAGGCGAAGGCAACCAGCGTAGTTAAGTCACCGGTTGGCCCGGCAATAAATTCCCTGAGGAATACCGGAAAAAAGTACTCGGCTATACCACTCCCACCGGGAGTCGGACTCACCAGCATAATAACCCACATCATCAATTGCCTGGCATAAATCAGCAGATTATCCGAAACCGGAATAAGACCGGTGAATCCCATAATCAGGAAGTTCACTACCCAAAACCTTGCGGTCCAGGAAAAAAAAGTAGCCCCGAATGCTTTAATCCAGAATCCTGCATTTTTGCCTTTTAGCTCAGATGAAGCCAGAATCACCTGGTTGCCTGTTTCCTCAGCTCCTGAACGGAATTTTTTTAAAAAGGGCAAAGCTGTAACCTTAATTAATAACCACTTTACTGCAGAAGGATTAACCAAAACACCATAACTCAGCATAATGGTAAGTATGCTGATTATAATGTATCCAACCAGAAAGACACCCATTGGCCCGAATAAAATACCGAGAAACTTGAAGGTAGATCCTATTACCATCAAACGATCAAAGCCGGCAATCAGAAAAACTACCGGAACCATTATTATGTAAAAGAGCTCGTCAAGCAATGCAGTAACCATTACAATAGCAGCAGATCGTCCGGCTCCGATTTTTTCCTTTATCAGGATAAAAACAGCAATGGCCGACCCTCCTACAACCGAAGGCGTTACACTGGAAGCAAACTCCCATAAAAAAATAACCTGAAATGATTTACGCCAGCTAAGTTCATTACCGGTTAACAAACGTATCCTGTACATGTATGATAAATCGCGCACTGCAACCAGCAGAAGTGCAATTACAAAAAACATTACTGAACTCCACTTCAATCTTATCGTACTTATATCGCTATGACTTACATCCTTAAAAATCATATAGCCAATAACGGCAAGCCCGATTATCACAGGAATTATGACTCTGTGAAAAGCAAAAATATTAAGTATTCGGCGCTGTTGGCTGGCCATTCCCTGTTAAATTACCTTCTAAAATAAAAACTACCCTTTAATCTGCATCTGACGAATCTTTGCAATGCAATAATAATCATTTAATAAACATGCAAAAAGGATAATTGTTACCTATATGCCATATTGGCCGGCTATTCAATGTTGTCAATGCCATTTTGTCATGTTTCCTGCGCAATTTTCAAGAAAAAACAATCTGGTACGAAGATTGAAAGATCTGGATCAACTAATTTAACAAAAAAAAATAAAAAGGAGGACCATAAAATGACTTTAGTTCGTTTCAATTCACAACCATCTTATTCAGGTTTACTGGACCATTTGTTCATGAATACAAACCGTTCAAATGGCACCTGCGAACCTTCAGTTAACATTTACAATGGGGAAAGCTCATTTGTAATTGAAATGGCAGTACCAGGGTATGCCAAAGAAGAATTCAACATCAGCCTGGAACAACAAACGCTGAAAATTACTGCAGAAGCCAGGCAGACTGAAGTAGATGAGAATAAGTTTCTTCGTCGCGATTTCTCCTTCAATGGGGTTAACCGGAGTTTTGTGCTTCCGAAAAACATAGACACTGAAAGCATCAATGCTGACTTTCGCGATGGGATATTAAGAATTACCCTTCCACGCAAACAGGAAACAATTGTTAAAAAAGAAATCAGCATTTCGTAACCATAACCCGAAACACTAAAAGCCGTAGATATTTTCTACGGCTTTTTTTATTCCCGATTCTATAAATCATGACCTTTGCCAATCTTAAATTGGAAACTATTAATGACAGAAACAACAAAGGCACATCTGGCACTTATTATTTCCGGCCTATTATTTGGCGCCAATTACTGGATAGCCAAAGGTCTTATGCCGGATCATCTGCAGCCAATGCAGATAATCTTTATCCGGGGGCTGGTGTCATTGATTTTATTCTGGCTGGTAGCTTTTGCAAAAGATAATCAACCTATTGCAGGTAAAGATCACCTGTTATTGGCTTTAGGCGGCCTTACGGGGATAGCAGTAAATCAGACATTCTTCTTTATTGGGCTAAGTCTTACCAGCCCTGTAGATACTGCGCTGATTCATTCAGCCAGCCCGATTGTTGTATTGCTTTTTTCTGCCTGGCTGGCAGGAGAGAAGACCGGGCGCTCAAAAATATCAGGAATAGGTTTGGGTGCGCTTGGGGCCGTTTTACTTGTTTTTCAGGGAAACTTTAATTCAACAGGTGGAAACCACCTTCTGGGAAATACCCTGATCTTTCTGAATATAATCTCCTACAGCCTTTACCTGGTAATTATTAAACCATTAATGGCAAAATATTCTGCTGTAACACTGATGAAATGGGTTTTTCTTTATGGATTTCTCTTTGTATTGCCATTCTGCCTTCCTTCAGCATCCAAAATCAATTTTAATAGTTTCACAACATATACCTGGCTTTCAATGTTTTATATCGTGATGGGAACAACTTTCATCACTTATCTCCTGACTTCTTTCTCGCTAAAAACAGTAAGTGCAGGTATTGCTGGCTATTACATTTATATGCAACCTGTAATTGCAGCTTTAATAGGAATTGTGATTTTTGGTGAAAGTCTGACTATTATAAAATTAACGGCTGCCACCATGGTTTTTACAGGTGTGTTTCTGGTAAACAGAAATCCTTCTTTTAAAAAAGGTGCCTGAAAGGGATCAGGAACCAACCAAATATTTTTTCAAAAAGAGGTCTGCGACGCCAGGTCTGATAATTAAAATCCACACTGTTTTTCAGCGTTTCATCTATGTGCTTTCGAAGTAGCTCTGCCAATGGTTTGTGAGTCCCCACCAGCATAATTTCATGCATATACCTGAAACTCCGGTAATCGAAATTGGCCGAACCAATAGCAAATACCTCATTGTCGATTAACATACATTTAGCGTGCAGATTGTTGGGTCTGTAAAAGTGTATATTGACATTATTAGTGTAATAAAACCCCATGTATTTGTCACGTAAAAAATCGACAAGCCGGACATCTGAATGCAATGGCAATATTACATGAACCTTAACTCCCTTTCTGGCAGCAAGGATAAGGAAGCGCCTGATTTTATAACCAGGCAGAAAATAGGGCGATTCAATTACTATCTCATGGCGTGCCTTTTTGATCAGCCTTTCATATCGTTTTTTTAGTTGTTGGCGATATATCGAGGGAAGGTCCTGAATAATTTCAAAGCCATGGTAATGAATTGTTTTTTTATAGGAGAACTTATTAAAGATGTATTTCCTGTAAAGTTTATAGCTATCCAAAAAAGACTTATGAAATGAATGAGTGATTGATCCATCAAGCCTGATCACCAATTCCCGCCAGTTGAGGGAATAAGCTGTGATATTGGCCGAACCCATATATGTAATATGATCATCAATAATTAACAATTTACGGTGATTTCGCCGGTGATTCTTGGTAAAGAAATCCAGAAAGAACCTTATCTTTTTAAAGTAGCGTACCTCTCCCCCATTTTTGACAATCGCGTCAAAATAAGCAGGATTTGGCGGTGTACCCCAGGAGTCAAGCAAAAGTTTAACCTGCACTCCTTGCTTACATTTTGAAACCAGTAAATCGCGAAAGCGATCGCCCTGGGCATCATAACCAAACTTATATGTTTCAAGGCATATGGAATCCCTGGCTGCTGTAATATCCTCAAGCATAGCCTGATAGAATACAGCCGGGCTCTCATACAAAGTAACATTGTCAACAGCTTCCTTATTCATCACCATTTAAAGCATCAGTCATATGAAATATCTCCGATTTTGTATTTGCATAACAGGATTTAACATTCAAATATACCCCAAAAACAAATGCGCACCCAATCAAAAAACTGAAGCCGGAATATCCGGCTTCAGTTTAACCTTGTAATCCTAAAATAAGTTCCCGGCTAACTCGTCAACAGCTTTTTTATTTCCGATGCTTCGCTGGCTGAAAACCCTTTACCCAATATAGAACTCTTTGAAAATGATTCAATCAGAATGTTAACACCATAACCCGATTTACTAACCTGTATATTAACTATGTTTTTAAGGGGTATGGATATAGAATGTAATGCTGAAAATAAACTCTTTTTCTTCCTGAAAGTAACATAAGAATCATCAATCTCAATAACCTCAGGCATAAAAGGCCGTCCGCCATTAATCACACTGGATTTAAACTTATAAGCATGCATAATATTCATAATTCAACAATATTTTAAACAATAATAAATTAATGAAATAACCCGGAACATTCGGGCATTCTATAGTGACAGGATTGCTCCATTCTGGCATTAAAACAAGTGAAATGCGACCTTAACATTTTGCTGATTTCAGTTTCATCCAATAAATTCAGATAATTATAGGATTGCCTGAGACTGTATCTGTTGGAAATCTTCAGAAAAATGCACGATCCGATTGGCTTTCCGGCCGGACAACCCTTAACAAGGCCAAGCGCATTAACAATTAAAAGATTCCGGTCCTTCAGCATTTTCAATAATCTGATTGTTCGTTCCTCAATGAAACAAATAATTTTTCAACAATATTACGAAATCAGGGAGCCGAAAACCGGGCAAATTATCAGGCGTAGTGGTTTAATTATCCAGCGTAGGTGTTTTGCCTGTTTTTCGCTGAAAAAAAATCACAGCGTGCGGAAAACTCTCAATAATTCATCTCTTTTTCGGGTTGAGACAGGTATTTCAGTATTATCCTTCAGCACACACATTAACTCATCACGTTTAAACTTAATCAGATATTTCAGATTAATTAAATGCGAATGGTGTACCCTGTAGAAATTGAATTGCTCAAGCATATCAGAATATTCCTTAATTGATTTGGACATCAGAATTTGCTGTTTGTTGTCGAGGTGAAATATTGTATAGTTACGGGCTGATTCACAGCGCACTATATTGTCGATCTCAACAATATGAATAGTTTCTGAAGTTTTAAGGATTAGTTTTCTGTTTTCTGGTAACGGAGGTTTCATGTAATCAAGCAGCAGTTTCTTTAACCGCTCGTTAATATTCTCGTTCTCGATGGTAGAAGATGCCTTTTCAATGGCACTCTGCAATTCAGATGGATCGATTGGTTTTGTTAGATAATCTATGGCATTAAACCTGAAGGCTTTAATAGCATATTCTTCATAAGCAGTAACGAAAATAAGCCTGAATGTTACCGGCATTATCTTTCGGATCAGATCAAAACCAGTGCCATCAGGCATTTTGATGTCAAGCAAAACCAATTGCGGGTTGTGGTTTTGAATTGCTGCAATTCCAGACTTTACATCTTCGCCTTCAGCAACAACTTCAATTCCGGTACAATACAACCGCAGCATTTCACGCATAGCTTCCCGCGATCTGGGCTCATCATCTATAATTACAGTTCTTATCATAATGTTTATTAATTTCTTACTTGAATGATTGCCGTCAAAGCTTAAGCCCGGATCAATTAATACTGTGTAAATATATTGCAGGCAAATCTGCTAATTATGACGTAAAATTAATAAAAAACCCGGGCACGGTGGTCAAATTATCAAAACCAGGTTAAAATTGAAGATTGACAGCAAACCCCACAAAGGACTCCTGGTGTCAAACGAAGATAAAAAAAAGTGAATACAAGCATGCTCCTTCGATATAGGTATACAGTAATCAAATAAACCCTCATTTTTCGTGGTTAATATGTACATTTGTGTAAAATTCAGCATATGGTCAGATCAATGACCGGTTACGGCAAATCCACTGCCATTCTACCCGGGAAAACAATAACGATAGAAATCAAGTCTCTAAACAGCAAGCAGTTCGATATGAACCTCCGGTTGCCTTCATTGCTTCGTGAGCGTGAATCAGATTTCAGGAGTTTACTATCCAAATCTATAGAAAGAGGGAAAGTTGATCTGAATGTATCGATAGATTACACCGGCACTGAAATGCCCGCTGCAATAAACCGTCCGTTAGCACTGGCTTATTACAATGAGCTTAAATCAATTGCACTTGAAACAGGCGAATCAAATTCCGACCTGCTGTCAATCGTCATGAAAATGCCTGATATAACCAGGCAATTGCGCGAAGAAACAAGTGAGGAGGAATGGAGCGAAATATTCAATTCAATGAATGCTGCAATAGCTCAATTTGAAGCATTCAGGAAACATGAAGGTGCGCTGCTTGAAAATGATTTTAAAGCACGGATCAAAATTATTCATGAACTGCTCGAAATGATTGAACCTTTCGAAGCAGAACGGAACAGGCTCTTCCGCGAAAAACTCAGGAGCAGTGTTGCTGAATTTATAGAAAATAACACCCTGGATGCCAATAGGTTCGAGCAGGAAATTATTTATTACCTCGAGAAGCTTGACATCACTGAAGAAAAAGTCCGTTTACTGAAACATTGCAACTATTTTACAGAAACATTGAAGGAAAAAGATGCGAATGGGAGAAAACTCAGCTTTGTAACCCAGGAAATAGGACGCGAAATAAATACCATTGGTTCGAAAGCAAACGATGCTTCCATGCAGAAACTGGTGGTTCAGATGAAAGATGAACTGGAAAAAATAAAAGAACAATTAGCTAACATTCTTTAAGCTATATGGCGCCGGATAAACAAAAAAAGCTTATTATTGTATCAGCGCCATCCGGTGCCGGGAAGACAACCATTGTAAAGCATCTGCTTTCCTGCTTTCCGGACCTGGCGTTTTCCGTGTCTGCAACCACAAGGGCAATCAGGGCCGGGGAAGTTCATGGAAAAGATTACTTTTTTATTTCTGAACTTGAATTCAAAGAAAGAATTGAATCAGGCGACTTGCTCGAATGGGAAGAAGTCTATAAAGGCACTTTCTACGGCACCCTTAAATCAGAGGTCGACAGGCTGATGAATAAAGGATTTAATGTTATTTTTGATGTCGATGTTGTTGGAGGCTTGAATATTAAGAAAGAATATGGCGAAAACGCTCTTTCTGTTTTTGTTAGCCCTCCTTCTGTTGCCGATCTGGAATTCAGATTAAACAACAGAAAAACCGACTCAGCTGAGACCATTAGGAAACGGATTGAGAAAGCACAATGGGAACTCGGGTTTGCTCCGGAATTTGACTATATACTTGTGAATGATTCACTGGATAAAGCAAAAATCGAAATTGAAGAAAAAGTTGCTGATTTTCTGAATTAAACCAATACAAAGAGACTAAAAGATGCAAAAGTCAGATGTAGCATTGATGTTCTCAGATATCAGGGGGTATAACCGTATCCTTGAACTTGACGAGCAGGACGCTACGGATATTCTGGCTATACACGATAAAATCTCGCAGGAAGTCATCAATGAGTACAATGGCCATTTAATAAAACGCAACGACGACTCAATTCTGGCTTCATTTGTATCGGCCAACGATGCTTATCTCTGTGCGATCGATTTTCAGGAACGGCTTAAATCTTTTAACGAGAATAAGGACAAACCCAGGAGATTGCTGGTAAGTATCGGACTACACAAAGGAGAAGTTGAAATTCGCAACGAACAGATTTTCGGCGAACAGGTTAATATTGCAGCCAGGCTTCAGACACTGGCCGAGCCAGGAAGTGTCTGCCTCTCTGACGCTATCTACAATGCGATCAGCCGCATGATAGATATTAAAGCCATTGAATACCGCGATATTGAATTAGAGAATCTCCCCGGAAGCCACAACGTATATAAAACCCTTTCAATTTACCGTGAAGAGTTCAAAACCGGACGACCGGTTTTACGCTTGAAATCTGATTTTCAATACAGAATCAAGGAGATAGAACACATGCCTGGGAATGGGATATCATTCATTTTCACGTCTTTGCAGGCGCTGTTCCTAATCCTTACAATGCTGGTTCTGATAGCCGCATATCATTCCAGGCAGTCAGGGGTAATTTTTTCCGAATTGATAAATTCCTGGGCTTCAAATCCCACCTTTTATGGAGCGGTAATACCAGCCTCCTTGTTTTTGTCAGCATTATACGCCAGAAGAAAAATGCGTGTAGTATTTTATGACATCAGGGATGTAGACAGGATACTATCCTACATAATGCAGGAACTTGGCTATCGCCGGCCGGTGCATTCGAAAGGGTTCATGCTATTTAAACCTCAGATGGCCAACTTCTTTATCCTTGGTATGCGAAAATTCAAAGCAAGAGTTGATAGCGATACCATATTGCTTCAGGGGCCGTTTCTATACATGTCGAAACTTGTAAAGATGTTGAAGTATTATGAAAAAACCGGAAAAACAGACAGATTCTAAACTTACCGGACTGTTTTTCGGATCCTTTAACCCAATTCACAACGGGCATCTCTGCATTGCTGAATATATGACAGAATACGGCGGATTAAAAGAAGTCTGGTTTGTACTTTCCCCGCACAATCCGCTCAAAGACAAAACAAGCCTGCTTTCAGACTATGCCCGGCTGGAAATGGTACAAACCGCTGTTGCGGATGACAATCGTTTCAGGGTGAGCGATATTGAGTTTCACATGCCTCAGCCCAGTTACACCATTGATACTATGACCAGGTTAACTGAGAAATATCCTGACAGAAAATTTGTGCTGATTGCCGGTACCGATGTATTGCCGACTTTTCATAAATGGAAGAACTACGAGCAACTGCTTGAGCAGTACACCTTTATGATCTATCCCCGTGAAACCGGGCTTGATCATAAACTACTGGAACACCCCTCGGTTCAATTGGTAAATGCTCCAAAAATTGAGATATCTTCGAGCTTTATCAGAAAAACCTTGCTCCAGGGTAAGAGTGCACGCTATTCTATGCCAGACAGCGTATACCGGCTGGTGGATAAATATGGGTATTATATGAGGTAAGAGTAGCCAATTCCCAATATCTAATTTTCACTTTGGGCCCGCCTCCACCTGCCTGATTGCATAGGTAACCATGGAGACAGGCTGCGTTACGTCGGGTAAACTTTGTACTTTTTACTTTGTACTTTTTACTTTGTACTTTTTACTTCTCAATGCAGGTCCAGCCCATTCAGCATAAAAATGCTATGTCTGATGGTT
>JAAXUD010000336.1 GCA_013336205.1 Lentimicrobium sp.
AAAAACCGAAGCCCTGTCAAAAAGATCCTTGTCGCGCAGACCAATAAACCCGCCCATATTCACAATGGCGTCCTTTTTACTGCTCATGGTCATTGCATCGGCATAGCTGAACATCTCCAGCACAATTTCTCTGATGCTTGTATTTTGATATCCGGCTTCACGTGTTTTAATAAAATAGGCATTTTCAGCAAAACGAGCTGAATCGAAAATGACCATAATGCCATATTTCTCAGCCAATTGTTTGACGCCCCGCATATTTTCCATTGAAACAGGTTGCCCACCTGAAGAGTTGCAGGTTACAGTAACTACGATAAATGGAATTTTCTCTTTCGGATTGTTGCGAAGCACTTCTTCCAGTTTTTCCAGATCAAGGTTACCCTTAAAAGGATGGTAAACTTTGGTATCAAATGCTTCAGCAATAGTACAATCCACTGCTTTTGCCTTACGAAACTCAATATGGCCTTTGGTGGTATCAAAGTGAGAATTACCGGGAACAATGTCGCCGGCCTTTACCAAAGCTGAGAATAACACATTCTCGGCAGCTCGCCCCTGGTGAGTAGGTAAAAAGTATTCAAAACCGAGTATCTCACTGATAGTATCTTTCATTTTAAAATAAGAAGAGGCCCCGGCATAACTTTCATCGCCCAGCATCATCTCACTCCATTGCCGGTCGCTCATGGCGCCGGTACCTGAATCGGTAAGAAGATCGATAAAGACATACTCACTTCTTAACTTAAACAGGTTGTAATTCGCTTCTTTTATCCACCTTTCCCGCTCCGCACGTGAACTGCGGCGGATAGGCTCAACCATTTTTATTTTATAGGATTCGGCAAATGGTAACTCCATGACAATAAGTATTTTAAATTATTACAAAAAAAACAGAGAAAGTGTAAAATAAGGGTAAATCAGGATTGATATTCATCCCTGTTCTTAATGTTGCGGAAAATCGTTTTGGCCGTAAGCCGTAGTTTATAACCTTCGTGCATTATATACTTCTATAGGCGCTCAAATGTAAACCATTTTTTAAAAAAGCAATGAAAATTGCCGAATATTTCAGGGAATTTAAGATTATCTTAAAATACGGGGCTCAGAATCACGTCATGAACACCATAAAGAAAAGCCTTAACTCTTGATTATAATCGATTTAAATAAATTACCCGCGTTCGTCATCTTTTAATATTTTTTATCTTGCAGGCACATTGCCTGATGTTATAATTTGACCAACCTATGACTAAACAAATAATCTTCAGCCTGACCCTTCTGATTACCCTGGGCATTTTCGGGTACACACTAAGCCGGTTAATCGCTTTTTTCAGGTTAACAAAACCATTCCCAACCGGGCAATGGGCTAAAAGGATTGAGGTAATGCTAAAGGTTGCCATTGGCCAAACCAAGATATTCAGATATCCGGTGATCGGGTTGTTGCATGCGCTGGTTTTCTGGGGCTTTATGGTAATAACACTGGGCAGTATTGAGATGGTAATTGACGGACTTTCCGGTCTTGAACGCAGTATGTCGGCTACCGGTCTTTTTTATGATATAGTCATGGCTTCGGGCGATGTTATGGCTTATATTATTATGCTTTCGATGCTTGTATTTATGGCACGCAGGTTATTTATAAGCATTGCCCGGTTTAAGGGCATCGAAATGCAGAAAAAATCAAAGGCGGATGCCATCATTGCGCTTACAATCATTTTTTTACTCATGGTTTCTCTTGCGGGAATTAACCTGACTTACGTTCATCTTCATCCTCAGGACTATTCCGGAATTTACCCGATAAGCGCTATGCTTGCCCCTGCATTGTTCGGCGAATTTTCCGGCAACCTGCTGTTACTTCATGAAATATCCTGGTGGTCACACATATTGCTGATTTTCGCTTTTGCCAACATCCTGCCGTATTCCAAGCATTTTCATGTATTTACTTCTGTTCCCAATGTTTTTTTAAGCAGGCTTGAACAGCTGGGCTACCTGCCAAATATGGAAAGTGTAACAAAAGAGGTAAAGCTAATGCTTAACCCTGATACTGCTTTCGCTCCGTCACCGGAAGGAGAAGTTGCTCCGGCCCGTTTTGGTGTTAAGGATATTGAAGATGTTACCTGGAAAAACTACCTTGATTCACTGGCCTGCACTGAGTGTGGCCGCTGTACTTCTGTTTGTCCGGCCAATATTACCGGTAAAAAGTTATCGCCCCGCAAAATCTTTATCGATCTGCGTGCCCGCATGAAAGAAAAAGGCCCCGGACTGGTAAAAGACCGCAATTTCGATGACGGAAAATCGCTTCTCCGCGACTATATTTCCACCGAAGAGTTATGGGCGTGCACTACCTGTAATGCCTGTGCCCAGGAATGCCCAATCAACATCAATCACCCATCACTGATTCTCGATATGCGCCGCTACCTGGTAATGGAAGAATCAGCCGCCCCGGCATCACTCAATACCATGTTTACCAACATTGAAAACAATGGAGCGCCCTGGCAATTCCCGGCAGAAGACCGGATGAAGTGGGCTGAGGGGTTGAGAATCAGTGAAAAATAGCAGAATACCGGAAAGCCAAATATTAATTGATATTTTCCTGGAATGTAAAAAACATAGTATTACAGGAATTGATTCATTTCAGTAATCTCATTCCTTTGAAGATGAATCTGAATTAATAAATCTAACGAACACCTGAACACAAAAACACATGAACACAAAAAGCATAATTGTACCAGTATTCTCTGAACTTAACGGAGTTTCTCCTGAGTATCTTTTCTGGGTTGGCTGTGCCGGCGCTTTCGACGAAAGATACCAGAAAGTAACCCGTGCTTTTACAAAACTGTTGCATCATGCCGGTGTCAGTTATGCTGTGTTGGGAAAAGAAGAAACCTGCAACGGTGACCCGGCACGACGGGCAGGCAATGAAATGCTTTTTCAGATGCAGGCCATTACGTTAATTGAAACATTGAAAGCTTATGAGGTTAAAAAGATAATCACCTGCTGCCCGCACTGCTTCAATATTTTTAAAAATGAATATCCCGACCTGGGAGGCAATTATGAAGTGATGCATCATTCACAATTCCTGAAAATGTTGATCGACGAAGGAAAATTAAAAGCGGACCCGGCAATTTTCAGCGACAAAACCATTGTTTTTCACGATCCGTGTTATCTGGGGCGCGGCAACCAGGAGTATGACTCGCCGAGGGCAGTAATCGCTTCATTGAAAGCAAAAACAACTGAAATGCCTCGTAACAAAAGCAAAGCTCTATGCTGCGGGGCGGGCGGTGCGCAAATGTTTAAAGAAGCCGAACCCGGCAAAAAAGAGGTGAACGCTGAGCGTACTGAAGAAGCCCTGGCGGCCGGTGCCGGTATTGTAGCTACAGCCTGTCCCTTTTGTATGACTATGCTCACCGACGGCATCAAATTCAAGGACAAGCAGGATGAAGTTGAAAATTATGACATCGCTGAACTGCTGGTAATGGCCATTGGATTGTAAGTCGCCTGACAAAACTCTTGCAGCACCTATCCAGAATCATCAATAGGTAATCGGCAATCCAAAATCAATTTCTTATCTTTGCCGCATGGCAAACAATGAAGAACTCTTTAAAAAAATAATTTCCCATGCCAAAGAGTATGGGTTTGTATTTCAGAGCAGTGAAATCTACGATGGACTCAGCGCTGTATACGACTACGGCCAGAATGGCGTAGAGCTCAAGAACAACATCAAGGAATACTGGTGGAAATCCATGGTTCGTTACCACGAAAATATTGTAGGCATCGATTCGGCTATTTTCATGCACCCCACCATCTGGAAGGCTTCAGGTCATGTTGATGCATTCAGCGATCCTATGATCGACAACAAGGATTCCAAAAAGCGTTATCGTGCGGATGTGCTTGTAGAAGATTTCATGGCAAAAAATGAAGATAAAATTGCCAAAGAGGTTGAGAAAGCAGCAAAACGCTTTGGTGATGCCTTTGATGAAATACAATACAAGGCAACCAACCCCCGGGTAATGGAATACCAGGGAAAAATTGATAATGCAAAAATCAGACTTTATAAAGGACTGGAAGACAACGACCTGGCCGACATAAAAAAACTGATTGAAGATCTTGAGATTGTGTGCCCTGTATCCGGCACCCGCAACTGGACCGAAGTGCGACAATTTAACCTCATGTTTTCGACACAGATGGGGTCGGTCAGCGAAGACGCCAACACTATTTATCTTCGCCCGGAAACCGCACAGGGAATTTTTGTCAATTTCCTGAATGTGATGAAAACAGGCCGGATGAAAATACCATTCGGCATTGCACAAATTGG
>JAAXUD010000337.1 GCA_013336205.1 Lentimicrobium sp.
GGCAGATGGCCTGGTGTTGCTGCAGTATAAGGAGATGAAGGAAAGTGGGGTGATTTGATTTGCGGTTTGCGATTTACAAATGACGAATAACGAATAACGAATAACGAATGACAATTGACGAATGACGAATGACTAATAATGCTCATCGGCTTCGCCTGTCTGCAAGATGCAATCAGGCTGGCCTGCTTGTATGCACAAACAGACAAGCTCAGGGTAATAATGACGAATTGCGGTTTAAGTGAATATTAGGCATTAGGAATTCGACATTAGACATTAGAAATTATCGCCTAGAATCCCCTGAATTCAATGTTCTTGCTATCGATCATGGTGACCCATTTTCCCATTTTTTTCTGGATGACCCTGAAATGATGTTCTTCTTCCGGTGAAACAAAGGAAATGGCTTCGCCAGGCGATTCTGCCCGGCCGGTGCGTCCGATGCGGTGGATGTAGTCTTTTGGTGAACGGGGCAGTTCGTAATTGATAACGTGCGGCAGGAATTTAATATCGATGCCACGGCTGATCAGATCGGTGGCCACCATCACCCGTAGTTTACCCGATTTAAAGCGGTCCATGGTTTCGGTTCTTGCTTTCTGGCTTAATTTGCTGTGCATTGCCCATGCGTCAACCCCACTGTTCCGTAATTTCTCGGCCACTTTTTCTGCACTGTAAACGGAAGAGGTGAAGACGAGTACCTGCTTCAGGTCATTTTTTTTGATCAGATACCGTAGCAACGGGCCTTTCCTCTCTTCCGGAACAAAATAGGCCAATTGTTCGATCAGGTCAATGTTGTCGGTTTCAGCTTCTATCTTTATAACCAATGGTTCATGCAATAAGAGCTGGTTGATGTTGTTTACATCGTCACTCAAAGTGGCTGAAAACAGCAGGTTCTGACGTTTTTTAGGCAAGAGCGCGAAGATCCGGTTCATCTCTTCCTGAAAGCCGAGGTTGAGCATTTTATCAGCTTCGTCAAGCACCAGTATTTCAACTCCGGAGAGATGTACTGCATTCGATTCAACCAGATCGAGTAACCTACCCGGAGTAGCAATCAGGATGCTTACACCCTGCAATGCCATCATCTGCGGGTTAACCGCTACGCCGCCAAAAACAGAAAGCATTTTGATTTTACCGGGGATTGCAATCCCAAACAATTTAAAAACCTCATGCACCTGCATAGCCAGTTCGCGGGTAGGAACCAGAATGAGCACCTGTATATGACGGTTACGCGTGAGCTTTCTGCCTTCAAGGATGGTCAGGATAGGCAGCACATAACCCGCTGTTTTTCCTGAGCCGGTTGGAGCGATGCCCAATACATCTTTTCGATTTATGATTGCGGGAATCACTTCTTGTTGAATGGGATAGGGCTGCGTGTAATTCTGGGCGGCCAGCGCCTCCAGCAGGGCAGGGGTTAAGCCAAGGGTTGAAAAAGACATGATGGGTTTGCCTGTTGATAGATAAGTGAGGTTTACGGTTGCAAAATTACACTTAAAATAGCCTTGCCCGGGAAATAAACTGTATCCTTAACAATGGTAAGCCGGATTTTTAAATGGGTATCATATTTTGAGCAAAGGAAACAGAGAAATATGAATTTCAAAGAGCAAGTAGCAATGGATATACGATTAAAGGCAGCCAAATATGCCTGAAAAAGGGCAGTTTTGGCTGGTTATAGATCAATAAACAGCTGATCTACCTTGATGCAAAAAAAATTGAGCGATTTAGCTGTTAAAAGCTTTATTGTTTTTGGATAATTATTTATTTCGTGTTATTAACCATGAAATGCATTGCAAAATATAGAGTAGGAGAAATTGTGTCAAAATGTTATAACCAGACTTGTCAACTCTGCTGTATCCCAATTCGTAAGTCCTGTAAATAAGTCTTCATGAACGGTCTTTCATATCGCTCAGGTTGTCTATCTTTGTCCGGAATATGATTTTTGACTATGATTACTTTTGAAGAAGCGCTTGCAATAGTTAACAGTGTTCAGGTTACTCCTGAAACTGAAAAAGCCTTGCTTAATGAAGCAGTTGGGCGTGTATTGGCGGAAGATGTATTTTCCGATATAGAGATGCCTCCTTTTAATAAAGCGGCAGTTGATGGCTATGCCTGCAGGCGAGCTGAATTGCCTGGGCCTTTTGAATTACTTGAAGTGGTTCCTGCCGGCATATTGCCGAAATTTCCTGTAAATAATGGTCAATGCTCTAAAATAATGACCGGAGCCATGATCCCCGAGGGGGCTGATACAATGATTATGGTGGAGCATACAGGAATTTTGCCGGATGGGCGTATTCTATATTTGAAGGAAAAGACTTCCTCAAACATTGCATGGAAGGCTGAAGATGTGAAGAAAGGACAATTGGTGCTTCAAAAAGGAACCTTTTTAAAGCCACACCATATAGCCATTCTCGCTGCAGTAGGTTGCACCAGTCCATCCTTGTTTCGGCGTCCGGTGATCGGGATTATTTCAACAGGAGATGAGCTGGTAGAACCCTGGCAAAAGCCTTTTGGAGGACAGATCAGAAACAGCAATGCCCATCAGTTGATGGCGCAGGCAGCAACTATAGGTTTGCCGGTTGAATACATTGGCATCGCCGCTGATACACCCGAAGGCACCCGGAAAATGATATCTGAAGGTTTTGAGCGCAGCGATATTCTGCTGCTAACCGGGGGTGTTTCCATGGGCGATTATGATTTTGTTCCGGCTGTGATGGAAGAGCTGGGCGTGAAAATTTTGTTTAAAAGCATTGCAGTACAACCCGGAAGACCTACGGTTTTTGGAATCAGAACTAATAAATTCCTTTTTGGATTGCCCGGCAACCCGGTGTCTTCCTATGTTCAGTTTGAGTTGCTGGTAAAGCAATTGGTATACAGGTTTATGGGCAATAATTTTAAACCTCAGACGGTAAAATTGCCAATGGAGAATGATTATACGCGCATGAAGGCAGAGCGTAAATCTTTTATGCCTGTCAGAATAACTACAGAAGGCAAAATAGAACCACTTGATTATCATGGTTCTGCACATATTCATGCTTACGAAGGTGCTGATGGTATTATGTCGATCGAGATCGGGGAAACTAAAATAGCTGCAGGAGAACTGAGGGATGTACGACAACTTTGACAGAAGAATAAATTATCTGAGAATTTCAGTAACTGACCGTTGCAACCTTCGTTGTGTTTATTGTATGCCTGAGGATGGTGTTAAAATGCTGCAGCACAGCGAAGTACTTTCTTTTGAGGAAATTACAGAAATTACCAGGGTAGCAGTATCACTGGGCGTGAATAAAGTCAGGATCACCGGTGGTGAGCCTCTCGTGCGGAAAGGTATTGTAAACCTGGTAGAAATGGTGGCTGCCATTCCCGGAATTGATGATCTGTCGATGACTACCAATGGCATTCTGCTTGCGAAATATGCAACTCAACTAAAGGAAGCAGGTCTTAACCGGGTAAATGTAAGTCTTGATACCCTCGATGGTGCAAAATACAAACTGCTAACCCGTGGGGGAGAGTTGATTGAAGTGCTGATGGGGATTCAGGCAGCAAAGGAAGTTGGGTTTAAGCCATTGAAAATCAATTGTGTTGTGCGAGATTCATCTGAGGAGCGGGATGCAAAGCTGGTGGCTGAGTATTGTAAGCAGAATGGATTAGAAGTCCGGTTTATACACCAGATGAACCTGACCGAAGGGCATTTCTCGGTGGTTGAAGGTGGCTCAGGTGGCGATTGCAGCAATTGTAACCGGTTACGATTAACTGCCAACGGTAAATTAATGCCCTGCCTTTTCAGCGAACTTGAATACGACGTAAGGCTTTTGGGTGCTGAGAAGGCGATACGAATGGCTCTTGATAACAAACCAGCATGTGGGAGCATGAATCTTACGGGTGAGTTTTATAATATTGGCGGGTAGAGCATGGGGCACAGGGCACAGAGCACAGAGCACAGGGCACAGAGCACAGAGCGCAGGGCATGGGGTTTGGAGAAAAGGGGACTTAGAGACTGAGAGACAAGTGGACTTGGAGACGAGGAGACTAAGAGAAAAAGATACAGGGTTACAGGCATACAGTGTTGCAGTGTTAAAAGGATACATGCATGCAGGGTTGCAGGGATAGAGGATTACAGATTTACAAAATTGCTTCCATGAACTCCCTTCGGTCGGTTCGACAATGAGAAAATGAAAATATATGAAATGCTCCTACTTTGAGCTTTTAACTTTTTACTTTGAGCTTCTGCAATGAACATAAAACTATCACATACCGATGAAAAAGGAAAAGCCAATATGGTAGATGTTGGAGATAAACCGGTTCA
>JAAXUD010000872.1 GCA_013336205.1 Lentimicrobium sp.
CCATCAAACCCGAATCGATGGGAACCATCAACTATGTGGTAAAGATGATGCAGGATCATCCGGAACTAAAATTCTCGGTTGAAGGCCATACCGATAGTGATGGTGATGATGCATCCAACCTGAAACTTTCCGAAGCCCGCGCCAAAGCAGTGGTTGAAGCAATGGCAAAACTGGGTATTGCTGCCGACCGCCTCACCAGTAAAGGCCTTGGCGAAAGCAAACCAATGGCGGGCAATGATTCGCCCGAAGGCAAAGCACAAAACCGCAGGGTTGAATTCGTAAAATTCTGATTATTCACTTTCATAACACTACAATGATAAACAAGATTTTAACTATTGCCCTGATTCTCACAGGAACGGCTTTGTTCGGGCAACAACAGGGAAAGTACTTTTTCACCAGATCGGGTCATATCGAATATACCCTGGGCGGAAACTGGTCAGGCACAAAATCAATCTGGTTTGATGATTACGGAATGCTTATGCGCACCCACACCCAAAGCACCTCAACTGTTTCGCTGGCTGGCATAACAAGCACTACTACCGAAAATAAACTGGAAATACGCCAGGGGAAAGACGTCTGGGTGGTTGATTTGCTGACCAATACCGGATCTAAATCAGATATCGCCCTTCAAACCGGGATAGGAAGAAATATGACAGAAGGGAAATCTGATGAAGAATTACACCAGATGGAACGGAAAGTTATTACCGATATGGGTGCTACCATAACAGGATATGAAACTTTCCTCGGGAAAAAATGCATGACTTTTACCTGGGGAACTACAAAATTTTCACAATACAAAGGCATTCCGCTCAAATCAGATATTACCCAGGGCGGAGTCCTCACACTACTGGAAACTGCCACAAGCTTTGAAGAAAACATCACGGTGCCGGCTTCAAAATTTGAGGTGCCACAAAATATTGAATTTCAGCAAGGAGGCGGATTGGCCGAAATGCTCGAAGGACTTGAAGGTGCCGGAGAATTTCAGGAAGATGCCGGAGAAGAAAATGGGACCCCGCCGGGTTTAAGTTTTGAGAGATTCTCAAGCGCCACAAAAAACGTGAATATCCCCGGATTCACTTTCTTTATGTCAGATAATTCAGGCGGCATCTATTTAACATCTTTTGCGAAGAGTGAAACAGAACAAGTAATCTTTTTCATGGAAAATGAAGCCCGGTTTTACGAAATAGCCCGGGGCGGCGAAGGAATGATTGTAGAAAGCAGCTACACCATTGATGGGCATGACGCCGTTTTTATCAACATAACCAATGAAGATGACGGCACCCCCACCAACTCCAGATCTTTATTGATCAGGATGCCGGAGCATCAGGCAGTATTGTATATCATTGCCTCGCTCCCGATGAGCAAATCCGAACTTGAAGGAATTATCAGGCAGATAAGGTTGTAGTTTCAAGCACCGGAGTTCACCATGAACCAAATCATGCGACTATTTGCCGCTTGCCTGATTATCCTGCTAACCGCTTGTCATATCCTGCCGGGAAACGCACAACAGCTGCTGCCGGCCAATCCGGCAATAATGGCCGAAACGGTTCCGCTTTATGAAGGCACCGGACTTACGGAAACAACGAATTGTTGCGACACCGCGACACACTCCGTCGACAGGTTATTTATTTATGGCCGGTGTATCCGTTTGCCCCGCTTATCCGGTGAACAAAGCGCA
>JAAXUD010000038.1 GCA_013336205.1 Lentimicrobium sp.
CCCATTATGCCCAGTTTTGGCCTTAGCATGAATTTCTAAAAGAAAAGAACCTGGAGTTTCTCAATTCTTACTTTTTACCCGCCTGAAAAGTGGCGGGCAGGCTTTAGACTTTTCACCTTTCTGCTTAGTTGCCCAAGCAATCAGGCAGGCTTTGAGCCCGCCTCCACTGCGTTGCGTCGGGTAAACTTTGAACTTTTTACTTTTTACTTTAGACTTATTACTTTGAACTTTGAGCTTTGAACTTTAGACTTTTTACTTTTTACTTTAGACTTTAGACTTTTTACTTTAGACTTTAGACTTAACGCTGGTTACTCCCGGTTTCTGGAATCAATCAGAATGGTAACAGGGCCGTCGTTGATAAGTTCAACCTTCATGTCAGCACCAAACCAACCGGTGCGGATTGTCAATCCGGTTTCAACCCGGAGTTTTTCGATAAAGCTTTCGTATAAGGGAATTGATTTTTCAGGCCTGGCAGCTTTGATATAAGAGGGTCTGTTTCCTTTTTTCGTGCTTGCGTGAAGTGTAAACTGGCTGATAACCAGTATTTCGCCCTGAACATCTATAACCGATAGGTTCATTACACCCTCAACATCAGCAAAAACCCGAAGCCGGGCAATTTTCCCACAAAGCCAGTCAACATCTTCCGGCGTGTCGGCATCCTCAATACCAAGCAGCACAAGCAAACCAGCCGAAATCAGGTTGACACCAAATTCATGACTGCTGACAGAAGCCTTGCTCACTCTTTGAATAACTACCCTCATAAATTTTCAGAATTGACGCTTAATCCCATTCCGTTTCTTCGAAGTATTCATCATTGATTATGCTAATATAATTTGAGTAGCGTGACTGGCTGAGGAGGCCTTTGGCAAGCGCTGATTTTACAGCACATCCGGGTTCATGCACATGTGTACAATTATTAAACTGGCACTTGTGCATCAGATTGCGCATTTCCGGAAAACGTTCCGGCACTTCCTGCTTGTCAAAATTAACAAGGCCGAATTCTTTGATTCCGGGAGTATCAATCACAAAACCGCCATTGGATAGTGGTATCATTTCCGCAAAGGTGGTGGTATGCTTGCCCTTATGGTGATATTCTGATATTTCGCCTACTTTACGGATTACTCCGGGTTCAATAACATTGATAAGCGCCGTTTTCCCAACACCTGAATGACCTGCTACCAAACTAACCTTTGCCCTGAGTAATTCGTTAACCTCTTCAATACCCTGGTTAAACAAGGCAGAAGTTTTAAAACAAGGATAACCAAGTCCTGAATACAGGTCGATCATCTTATTCAGGACAATCATTTCTGCTTCAGTATATTGATCGCATTTATTGAATATCAGAAATGCGGGAATATGGTAAGCTTCAGCTGTTACCAGAAAACGGTCAATAAAACCTGTTGAAGTGCGCGGCCTGGACAAGGTAACCATTACCACAGCCTGGTCAATATTGGCGGCAATAATATGCGACATCGCCGAAAGCCGGGTAGCTTTCCTGATAATATAATTAAACCGATCGGCAATTGTGTGAATGAGTCCGATCTTGATGTCCTGTTGAAAAATAAATTCAACCTTATCGCCAACAGCCAGTGGATTGGTTGATCTGATCCCCTTGATCCTGAAATTTCCCTTTAGTTTACATTCCGTAAGTTTTCCATTATCGGAAAGAACAGTGCACCAGCTTCCGGTTGAACGGATAACAACACCCTTGTATGTATCCATATTATAGAAAATTGTAGTGCTTGCGTACCGGCTGTTTTATATCCCAGGTACAACTCAGTCCGTTTTTAAAAACCACAAAATCGCCGGGAACCAGGGTATAATTGCCGGTTGCAGTCTCAATAACGACTTCTCCTTCCAGAAAATAGCACCATTCCTCTTCATCATAGGTATATGGAAATCGGGAGATTTCTTTTTCCCAAACAGGCCAGTTTCTGATTCCCTTCTGGATTATTTCTTCTTCCGTTATTTTCCGGACTTCTATCATAGCACTGACTAAAAATTAAAATTAAATTAACTCAGACGAGTGGGTAAAATTACTAAATATTCATATATTTGTTAAAGACAAATATTTATTAGGATTTAACGGCATTCTGGCAAAAGGAGCATTTCTGCTTTTTGAAAGTTTCCTCTGAAACTCATTATTTCTCATTGTTTAAAATTACATCTATGGAAAACCTTATTGGAATACTTGTATCCCCTTTGATATTTCTGGCATATTTCTTTTACATGAAATTTCGCTTTCCTGAAGATAACAACGACTTATTAATCAAATCATTTACCTGGGGCTGTTTGATGGCAGTTCCTGTTATTCTTGCCGATCAGGCTGCGCATTACCTGCTGATTGACGGCGCCCGCAGTATCAGGCGCATGATTACATACTCTTTTGTTGTAGTAGCATTCACCAGCGAAGTCAGCAAATTTCTTCCACTCAGGCTTTCATTGGTTAAAAGGAACAGGTTTGCAAATCCGGTTGAAGGGATAAAATATTCGGTAATTGTAGCCCTTGGCCTTTCAGCAGTTTATGCGGTTTATTACGCGTTTTTTTCAGCCAGAAGCGGAGCCGACCCCGCTTATTTCCTGTCAATCGGACCAATGAATGCTATATTTGGGGTTATCATGGGATTCTTTATCGGGTTGGGAAAGTTGAGAAGGAACCTTTTTATTGATTCAATGACCGGACTGGGAGCCACTGTTCTTTTTCATGGAATTTATCGTTTCATAATATTAACAGGCGACATCACCCTTTTCTGGATGTATGTTTTAGGCGCAGTTTTCGTGGCCTCCATTTTAATTTTTAAAAGCACACGGGTTACCGCCGATTCATATTAACCTGTAAATCTTTCCCGGCAAACACCTGACTATGCCTTCAAACTCAAGACTAAGCAGGGCTGAGGCTACTTTGCTTGTCTGAAGGCCGGAAGTCAGGCAGATTTTATCGAGGCTGCAATCGCCGAATTCCTTTAAAATTGCGATGGCCGTTTCCTGGTCGGGTTCCAGGTTTATAAACAAACTTCGCTGCACAGGAACATTATTCGTTTTTTTCTTATCCCATCCCATAATGTAACAAATATCGGCCGCCGATTGAACCAACGCTGCCCGGTTGGTTTTAATCAGGTGATTACAGCCTTCTGAAACCGGATCTCCGATTCTGCCGGGCACCGCAAAAACATCCCGGTTGTAAGAATTAGAAATATCGGCGGTAATCAGCGCTCCGCCCTTGCTTCCTGCTTCTATTACCACCGTTGCGTCCGCCAATCCTGCAATCACCCTGTTCCTTTTGGGAAAATTCTCCCTGTCGGGATTGGTTTCGCTGATGAATTCAGTCACCAGACCTCCCTGCCCTATCATGCGCTGGGCCAGGGCTTTGTTCAAAGGAGGGTAAACCCTGTCGAGACCATGAGCAAGCACACCGGTAGTCTGCAAGCCTTCATCAAGCGCCGCCTTATGGGCACAGGTATCGATGCCATAAGCCAGGCCGCTTACAACCAGTACGTCCTGCTCAACAAGACCATTCACCAGTTTCCGGCAGATTTCCTTTCCATATTCGGTGGCGCGGCGGGTGCCAACAATACTAACAATCTTTGCCTTGTTGAGATCGGCATTGCCTAATGTATAAATTAACACAGGACTATCTGAACATTGTTTGAGCCTTTCCGGATACCCGGGATCCGCATAAAACAAAGTGCTGATGTTATATTTTCTGACAAATTCAATTTCTCTGGCTGCACGCTCAAGCACATTCCGATTGCTTATAATCAGATCGACAGTGGCATCGCCCATACCTGGAATCCTGAGCAGATGGCTGCGTTTCTCAACAAAAACAGCTTCCGGGCTTCCGGTGAAGGAAATCAGTTTTCGGGCATTTATATCGCCAATGCCCGGGAGCAGAGTCATGGCGATCTGGTAAAGAAGTGTCCTATCGTCGGTCAATAACATATTGCGCTTATCTGACTCAGGTTGAGATTGAAATAAATTATAAAGTTGCAGAACTTGCCTCAGGAGGGGTTCAACACTAATTTTAACCTTCAATGGCTCATTATAGAAAGTTATTCTCTTTCAGCTATAATCATTTTTTAAGGTACTAATTTATGAACTTTTTGTTAATTTTTTAACAAAAACCAATGCATGTAATAGGTCTGGGTATCTTTGTAAAAAAAACTTATGCATCCTTCCGCAAAGCCCAGGATTTTGATTTGCCCGCTCGACTGGGGCCTGGGTCATGCGACCAGGTGCATTCCGCTTATCCGGGCACTCAAGGCTGCCGGAGCAGAAGTGGTGATTGCGGCTGATGGGCCACAGTTAATCCTGCTCCAAAATGAATTCCCCGATTGTGAATGGATTGAATTTCCAGGTTACAATATAAAGTACAGTAAGAAAGGGAATGTTGGTCTGAAATTAATTTTTACAACCCCAGCGCTTCTTCTTAGAATTATATCAGAACACTTCAGACTTAAATCCCTTATAAAAGAATACAGGATTGATGCGGTCGTGTCTGATAACAGGTATGGGTTGTGGAATAAAAAGGTACGCACAGTTTTTATTACGCATCAGTTTAACATAATCGCACCTTCCAATCTCGGGTTTACTGAGCCATTTCTCCGTTATGCCACCCGGTTTTTTGCCCGGAAATATGACGAAAGCTGGATTCCGGACCTTGAAGGAGAACATAATCTGTCAGGTAAGCTTTCTCACGGCTTCTCACTTCCTGCAAATAGCAGTTACATTGGACTTTTAAGCCGTTTCGACTTTCGGGCAAAAGTATTACCCGGAAAACAATACGATGTTGTTGCCATTGTTTCAGGTCCCGAACCACAAAGAAGTATTTTTGAAGACATTCTGCTGAAACAACTTCCTCTTGAAGGAAAAAAATGCCTGATTATCAGAGGAATTCCGGGCAATACAAGCATCACCAGCCTGCGGAGTAATCTTGACAAAGCAGATCACCTCAGCAGCGGGCAAATGCAAAGTATCCTTTCCGGAAAGCCAGTTGTAATCAGCCGTCCGGGCTATTCTACCCTTATGGATATTGCGTTTACGCACAACAAGGCTGTACTTGTACCAACACCCGGTCAAACAGAGCAGGAATACCTCTCTAAGCATTTAGTAGAAAAGAGAATTTACTATAGTTGCAAACAGGAAAATGCCGACCTCGAAAAAGCATTTGAAGCGCTTGTCCATTATAAGCCGGAGCTTCCTTTTCCGGTTTTTCCAATGTATTCCGAAAAAATTACTCAGTTTTTGAGTATACTTGAAAAACCTGAATACTAATTCTGTAAAAATGCAAAATCCATCCAAAATCACTACTTTTGTCAGGTAAACCTCAATAAATATGATTCTTCAGCAAATAACCTGGGATGTCAGTCCCTTGATTTTCAAGTTGGGCGGCCTTCAGATCAGATGGTACGGACTATTTTTCGCACTAGCCTTTTATATTGGATACCTTGTACTTGAGAAACAGGTTTTCAAGCGTGAAGGGATAAAGGTTGACCTGCTTGATAAACTGGCTACCTATGTTGTTCTCGGAACTGTTATCGGAGCCCGCCTGGGCCATGTTTTCTTTTATGAGCCTGCATCTTATCTAAAAGATCCACTAAGTATCCTTAAAATATGGGAAGGTGGTCTGGCCAGTCATGGTGCTGCAATCGGCATTTTACTGGCACTCATGATATTTGTCAGGCAATCTGGCAAAAGCTATTTGTGGACTTTAGACAGGGTCGTGATTGTGGTTGCACTTGGCGGAGCCTTTATCAGGATGGGAAACCTTATGAACAGTGAGATATACGGACATTTCACCTCACTCCCCTGGGGATTTATTTTTGTGCGTGATGGAGAAACCGAGCCACGACATCCGACTCAGATCTATGAAGCCTTAAGTTACCTCATTTTGTTCTTTGCTTTGCTAAACTATTACCGCAAGAATTATAAAACAATGGCGGAGGGCTTTATATTCGGAGTGTTTATGATTGTTCTGTTCGGCGTAAGGTTCCTTATTGAATTTGTAAAGAATCCACAGGTTGAATTTGAGCAAACCATGGCGCTGAATATGGGACAATGGCTGAGTATTCCATTTATTATTGCGGGTGTTGCACTGTTGATTTTCGCTAAAAGAAAGAAAGCAAAAATTAAATTGCCTGTAACAAAATAGAAACCTTTTCATTCATACAAAATCCGCAGGGACACGACATGTAGCCGGATGGTCTCGACTCCGCTCGACCACCGGTTACTCCGCTCGACCACCGGTTACTCCGCTCGACCACTGGTTGCTCTGCTCGACCACCGGTTACTCCGCTCGGCCACCGGTTACTCCGCTCGACCATCGGTTACTCCGCTCGACCACCGGTTACTCCGCTCGACCACTGGTTGCTCTGCTTGACCACAGGTTACTCCGCTCGACCACTGGTTGCTCTGCTTGACCACCGGTTACTCCGCTCGGCCACCGGTTACTCCGTTGGGCAACCGGCTACTCCGCTCGACCATCGGTTATTCCCCTCGAAAACCGGCTACTCCGCTCAAACACCAGCTACTCAGCTCTATTTCCAACGATGATCGAGTGGTGGTTGAACGAAGTCCAAACCAGTCGAGAAAGATGATAAGCATTGGAACTCGACCCAACCAACAAAAGGCACATTGAAGTTACCTTCTTTCTTGTATTGATAAGCACCATTTCCAATCAACGTGGTATTGAAAAACAAAGAATCCCGGCGCAAAAGCACTGGGATTCTTTGTAATTGAATAAAATAATCAGAAAATACTAATTCCCCTGATCTAATTAAAAAGATCCTTAAGATCTTCCGGAATGATCATTTTTGATTTAAATTCATCGAGTAAGGCTTTTTGATCGTAAGTGCGGCCATACTCAAATATTCTTGACATCACCGCATAGGCCTGCATTTTGTCTTCCTCATAATAACTGCTGAATTCAGGGCTTACCGAATTGTAATAATTCAGGTTTTCGATATAAATACCGGCAACAGTCCGCACAAAATCATTTCCTTTTACAGTTGCATCTGACTGGTAGTAAACTTCAGCCAAAGGAAGCATATAAAAATCAAAAGTCATTTTTTCGTTAGGAAACTCCTGCACACAACGGTCAGCCACCGCAATTGCTTCTGTTTTTTTGCCTTTTCCGGCAAGGGCCTGTGCCAGCCTCATATAATTCTGTTTGTGCATCATCGAGTTGCGATAACTTTCAGGATCAACGTAAACACCCGGCTGATTCAGATTTCCCCATTTACATTTATTCATTAGAATGTCGTAGGAAGCCTCGGTATCAACACCTCCCAGCCCGGGAATATAATCATCGGCCAGGACAGGAATAAATTTATAGACTACCCCTGTCTGATGGCAATACTTATCGATTCCAAGCACCTTGCTTACACTTGACGGGCTGGCAAAATAAAGCGGCCGTTCCCAGTTGTTGCTGCCCAGGAAATCGAGCAGCATCAGATCGTTTTTGTACAGATAATTCGACTTGATTTCCCATTCCACCACCGGCACAATACGATCGGCCATGTAAGCCGGCACAATACCGCTTTTCAATGCTTTTAAAGAATCAACTGTCAGACGCACCTTCCTGGTTGGGAAATAATTAATGCTTTCACCACTTTGCAATTCTACCTTACTCCGTTCTGATTCATCTGCAATAAAATCGATGAGTTCCTTTAATTCAATCTGAATTCCTCCTGCACGATCAACAAAGGGGATAAAGTCATTGACTCCTTTATTATACTGCTCAGGGGTAAGCTTAAATCTAAGTGGTTCAGAATCGTAAATCTTTCTGGCTAACTGATGTACATACCAATCGCCGGAAGAGAGCATATAATTCACAACCCTTACATCAGTTCTCAAACCTTCAACTTCCTGTGCATACCACAACGGGAAAGTATCATTGTCCCCGTTGGTAATCAGAATGGCATTCGGATCGCATGAATTCAGATAATTCGATGCAAAATCGCGGGCAGCATATTTATTGCTCCGGTTGTGGTCGTCCCAGTTTTCAGCGGCCATTATTCCGGGAACAAGGGCAACGCAGGCAAGTGTAACCGCGGAAGCCGAAACAACCGGAGAAACTTTCTTACTAAGGAATTCATAAAGGGACATAACTCCCAGTCCGATCCAGATCGCAAAAGCATAAAAAGAACCGGCATAGGCATAATCTCTTTCGCGCGGTTGGAAAGGTGTCTGATTCAGATAAAGTACAATAGCAATACCTGTCATGAAAAACAACAGGGCGACAACAACGCCGTCTTTATAATTGCGATTGAAGTGGAAAAGCATTCCAATAACGCCTAATATGAGCGGTAGCAGGTAATATTTATTCTGAGCCGGGCTTTGCATACTCTGAGGCAAATCAGTTTGTTTTCCTAAACGGAATTCATCCAGAAAAGTAATGCCGCTCAGCCAGTTGCCATTATTAATGCCACCATGTCCTTCAGTATTGTTCTGCCTTCCGGCGAAGTTCCACATGAAATAACGGAAGTACATATGGCCGAGCTGGTAGCGGAAGAAAAACCTCAGGTTCTCACCAAAAGTAGGTTTCGTGATTGTTTCCGGTTCTCCCTGGTTATTAATCGCCTGCACCGGAACTCCTTTTACTTTTCCCCAGCTGTTGTATGCTTTCACATGATTTTCCTGTGGACTATACATACGGGGGAAAATTGTACTGAAATTGCGGTCATAGTTAGGATTCGAACTCTTACGTTCATCAGTAATCACATATTTTCCCTTCTTAGAATCCCTGATATAGATCGGAGAGCCGTCGTCGTAAGGGTTCTGTGGATCCAGCGGAGCATTATAATACTGACCGTAAAAAATCGGCCATGAACCATATTGTTCCCGATTCAGGTATGAAAGTAAGCTGATGGCATCATCGGGGTTATTCTCGTTAATAGGCGTATTGGCATTAGCCCTGATAACAAGCATCAGGAAGGATGAGTACCCTATCAGAATAAAGGTAAACGCAAGAATTGCGGTATTGGCAATTAGTTTGCCTCTTTTCCTGGTCCACATAAGCCCAAAAACAAGGGCGATAATGATAAGCAGGAAATAAAAAATAGTCCCCGAGTTAAATGGCAGGCCGAATTTATTTACAAATGTGAGTTCAAACCGGGCAGAAAGATCCACGGCCCAGGGGATAATAATATACATAATGAAGGCCAGCAGAAAAACGGAAAGTGCAGCGGTTAAGATTATTCCTTTGGGGGTTGGTTTATACTTTTTGTAGTAATAAACGAACGCGATTGCAGGAATAGCAAGCAGGTTAAGAAGATGCACCCCGATTGACAATCCTACCAGGTAGGCTATAAATACAATCCATCGAACCGAATGCTTTTGTTCCGACTGGTCTTCCCATTTCAGAATTGCCCAGAAAACAATGGCGGTGAAGAAGGAAGACATCGCATAAACTTCACCTTCCACTGCCGAAAACCAGAAGGAATCGCTAAAAGTGTAAGTCAGTGCGCCAACCAGTCCACTGCCGAGAACGGCAAACAATTGTCCGGTTGTCATTTCTTCATTCTTAACAATTAATTTCCTGGCCATATGGGTTATGGTCCAGAAAAGGAAAAGAATGGTAAAGGCGCTGACGACCGCCGACATCAGATTGACCATCATAGCCACATTCTGAGTATCACCAAATGCAAAAAGCGAGAAAAAACGACCTGCCATCTGAAACAGCGGAGCTCCTGGCGGATGCCCAACCTGTAATTTAAATGCAGTGGCGATGTATTCACCACAGTCCCACCAACTTGCGGTTGGTTCGAGGGTCAGGGTATAAACAACCGCGGCAACGAAGAAACTGAACCAGCCGAGGAGGTTGTTGAGTTGTTTAAAATTTTTCATCCTTAATAAATGGGTTAAAAATATAAAGACCGCTTTAGAAATTTATTCTATTCTACTGTAGATCAATCTTATAAATGCGAAACATCCTGGTTTGGCTTTTTGAGCCATTTGCGGGGCGAAGTTAATGAATTTGAATAAACTGAAACCCACCTGTTAACAATTAGTGCTATAAAGGCTAAATTCCGGTTTTCCGGCAGAAATTCAAAGTTTTTAGAGGCAAAATTTCGTATTCCGAAAAAAATACGTATTTTTGCACACCTTTTTGAAGGGAGTCTGTCCGATAGTGTAATGGTAACACGTCTGATTTTGGTTCAGAAGAGTCTAGGTTCGAGCCCTAGTCGGACAACTGATAGGATCTGATCAACCGCTGGATTAACCGGCATCTGAAAAGGGTTGAACCGATGTTGAGGGGACTATTTTGTCCCCTCTTTTATTACAACAAAAAGCTATGATAAACGCAGACGAAATTCGCAAAACCATTGAGCAAAAGCTTGAGGGTACCGATAAATTTGTGGTTGAGGTAAAAGTTAAAACCGGAAATCATATCACAGTTTTACTTGATAGTGATACAAACCTGAACATCGATGATTGTGTGGCTGTTAACAGGCACATTGAATCGGTTTTTGACAGGGAAACAGAAGACTATGATCTGGTTGTATCCACTGCTGGTATTGATCAGCCTTATAAAATGCTGCGGCAATATCAAAAAAATATTGGTCGTGAGGTGGAGGTAAGTCTTGTTGACAAAACAATATTTATTGGAAAATTAACCGCTGCCGATGAAACCGGAATTACAGTTTACCGTAAAACAAAGATAAAGAAGGTTGAAACTGAAGAAACCAGGCTCATTCCTTTTAATGAAATCAAACAAACCAAAGAGATCATCTCTTTCAAATAAATCCAATCATTATCCATTGCAAAGAACAACTTTAAAAAAATGGAACATATCAATTTAGTCGAAACTTTCTCCGAATTCAAGGAGTTCAAAAACATCGACCGTGAAACCATGATGCGCATCATAGAGGATGTGTTCAGACATATGCTGATCAAAAAACACGGTTCAGACGAGAACTTCAACGTTATTGTCAACATTGACAAAGGCGATCTTGAAATCTGGCGAAACCGCGAAATTGTCGATGATGGCGCTGTTGAAGACGATAACAGGCAAATTGCCTATTCGGAAGCTATTAAAATTGAGCCTGACTTTGAAGTAGGTGAAGAAGTGACGGAAGAAATCAAAATGAAAGATTTCGGAAGACGCGAAATCCTCACCATCCGTCAAAACCTGATGTCAAAAATTCAGGAATATGAAAAAGACAACATTTTCAAGAAATACAAGGAGAAAATCGGCGAAATAATCACCGGAGAAGTCTACCAGGTATGGAAAAAAGAGATTCTTGTACTCGATGATGAGTATATTGAACTCACACTTCCCAGGTCTGAGCAGATTCCATCTGATTTTTACCGCAAAGGCGATACCATCCGCGCAGTCGTTTCGAAGGTTGATATGAGAAACAACACACCGGTAATTGTGCTTTCGCGCACATCGCCTGCATTTCTGGAGCGTTTGTTCGAAGCAGAAGTTCCCGAAGTTTATGATGGCCTTATCACTATACGCAACATAGTCAGGGTGCCTGGCGAAAGAGCCAAACTGGCTGTTGAAAGCTACGACGATCGTATTGATCCGGTCGGCGCCTGCGTAGGTATGAAAGGTTCAAGAATACATGGCATTGTGCGCGAATTGCGGAATGAAAACATTGACGTAATTAACTTCACAACCAATCCTTCACTTTACATCACCCGCTCACTGAGTCCTGCAAAAATTTCATCGATTTCGATCAATGAGAGTACAAAACGGGCCGATGTTTACATGAAACCCGATCAGGTATCACTTGCAATCGGCAAAGGTGGATATAACATCAAACTAGCCAGCAAGTTAACCGGTTACGAAATTGACGTATACCGCGATACTGATTTCGACAACGAAGATGTTGACCTTCAGGAATTTTCCGATGAAATCGATCAGTGGATTATCGATGAACTTAAAACCATTGGTTGCGACACAGCGCGCAGCGTGCTTGACCTAAGCATCGAAGAACTGGTTAACAGAACTGATCTTGAAGAAGAAACCATTAAAGAGGTTATCAGGATACT
>JAAXUD010000338.1 GCA_013336205.1 Lentimicrobium sp.
CAAAAAAGTGAATGCCGGAGATGTGGTGGTTATCCGTTATGAAGGGCCCAAAGGTGGGCCGGGCATGCAGGAAATGCTTTATCCCACCTCCTACCTGAAAACGCTTAAACTTGACAAACACTGCGCTCTGATAACCGATGGCCGTTTCTCCGGAGGAACATCCGGCTTATCGATCGGCCATATTTCGCCAGAAGCAGCAGCCGGCGGCGAGATTGCGCTGATTGAAGAGGGAGATCGCATCGTAATTGACATCCGGAACCGTTCTATCAATCTTCAAGTTTCTGAAACTGAACTTCAGCAGCGGCGTGAGAAGGAAAACCGTCGTGCTGCACCATACACCCCAAAAAACAGGAACAGAATTATTCCTCAGTCGCTCAAACTTTATGCTTTGCATGTTTCGTCAGCCGATAAAGGAGCTGTAAGAATAATTGAATAATTAAATCCGGCCCTGAAAAAGAACGCATCAAAATATTTCTGAATCCTTCGTATGTCCTGAATCAAAGCAGGCTTATACGTTTTGAACCTTGAAATTACCCGGACCATTTACCCTGGGTGAATAAACTAAACCAAAAAAGCAAACTCAGAATTTATGACGGCTAAAGAGAAAGAAACCAAAAAATCAAAACAACAAGGCGTTGAGATTACCGGGAGCGAAGCTGTTATCCGTTCGCTGATTACCGAAGGCGCGGAAGTTATTTTCGGCTATCCCGGCGGTGCCATCATGCCCGTTTACGATGCATTGTACGACTATCGCAACGCCCTGAGACATATACTTACCCGGCATGAGCAGGGCGCCATTCATGCGGCTCAGGGATTTGCCCGGGTAACCGGCAAAGTAGGCGTTTGCATCTCCACCTCAGGCCCCGGGGCTACAAACCTGATCACCGGGCTTGCCGATGCCATGATCGATTCAACACCGCTTGTATGTATAACCGGGCAGGTAGCATCTCCGCTCCTGGGAACAGATGCCTTTCAGGAATCAGATGTGGTAGGCATTTCAATGCCGGTTACCAAATGGAATTATCAGATTACCACTGCAGAAGATATTCCAGATGCCATTGCCAAAGCATTTTACATAGCTGCCTCCGGACGACCAGGACCTGTATTGCTTGATATTACTAAAGATGCGCAGTTTGGGCTGCTGAAATACAAATATGCCAAATGCCACAAAATTCGCAGCTATGTGCCGGAATATCCTGTTGAGAAAGAGAAACTGATTGAAGCTGCAGCCTTAATCAATGCAGCCAAAAAGCCATTTCTGGTCTTTGGACAGGGTGTAATGCTAGGTGGTGCTGAAAAAGAGCTGAAAAACTTTCTGGAGAAAACCGGAATTCCTGCAGCCTGGACTTTATTGGGACTTTCGTCCTTAAATTCTGATCATCCGCTCAACACCGGAATGCTGGGCATGCACGGAAACTATGGCCCGAACATAAAAACCAACGAATGCGATGTGCTTATCGCCGTAGGGATGCGCTTTGACGATCGCGTTACCGGCACTCTGAAAACCTATGCCAGGCAGGCTAAAATCATCCACATTGAAATCGACCCGGCCGAAATCGATAAGAATGTAAAAACAACTGTTGCTTTGTTGGGCAATGCGAAGAAAGTACTCCGTTTATTGTCGGTTCTGGTTGAGGAAAAAACACATGAAGCCTGGTTGAATGAATTCAGGCAGGCCCACGACATTGAAGTAGAAAAGGTTATACATGCTGATTTGCGTCCGGTCAAGCCGGGGCTCACCATGGGTGAAATTATACGACGCGTTTCGGAATACACAAAACAAAAAGCAGTAATTGTTTCGGATGTTGGGCAGCACCAGATGGCCGCTGCACGCTACTCCCGCTTCAAACATTCACGGAGTCACATCACTTCGGGAGGACTTGGAACCATGGGCTTCGGACTGCCGGCAGGTATTGGCGCCAAACTGGGCGCCCCCAACCGCGAAGTTGTTGTATTTGTCGGTGACGGAGGTATACAAATGACCATACAGGAACTGGGCACCCTGGCCCAGGAAAACGTGGGTGTTAAAATTGTGGTGCTCAACAACCACTTCCTCGGAATGGTAAGGCAATGGCAGGAACTGTTTTTCGAAAAGAGATACTCTTTCACCAAGATACTGAGTCCTGATTTTGTCAAAGTGGCTGATGCTTATGGCATTCCGGGCAATTCGGTTTCAAGCCGGAATAAACTCAGCGAGGCCATCAAGACTATGTTCACAACTGAAGGCCCTTATTTGCTTGAAGTAAAAATTGAAAAAGAGGACAATATTTTCCCGATGGTACCCGCCGGAGCTTCTGTATCCGACATTTTACTCAGCCTCGAGGAAGCCGTAAAGTAATTATTGAATCCTTAACCTTAAAAAAATGAAACAGGAATATATCATCACGGCATACAGTGAAAATCAGATTGGCTTGCTCAACCGCATTACAATTATATTCACCCGCCGGAAAGTAAATATCGAAAGCCTTACCGGCTCTGAATCAGCATTAAAGGGCATTTCAAAAATGACCATCGTGGTAAGGGAAACCAAAGAAAAAGTGGAGAACATAGTCAAACAGATTGAAAAACAGGTTGAAGTGCTCAAAGCCTTCTATCATACCAATGAAGAGATGATTTACCAGGAGATCGCTTTATACAAAGTGCCCACCCAGGCGCTGATGGAGAGCGACCAGATTGAAAAAATGGTCCGCAGCCACAATGCCCGGATTCTCGAAATTACACCCGAATACACGGTGATTGAGAAAACCGGCCACAAAGAGGAAACCCAGGAGTTATTCAATGGGTTAAACCAATACGGCGTATTGCAGTTCATTCGTTCAGGCAGGGTGGCCATCACCCGCTCCCCTATCGAAAAACTATCAGAATTCCTCAAAGAAAGGGATGCACTCCTGGCAAAAGTCGAGTCAAGGGGAAAATTTAAAAACATATAAATTTCATTCAATAAACCTTAAAAATTATGGCAAAAATCAAGTTTGGAACTATTGAGGAGAATGTGGTAACACGTGAAGAATTTCCACTGGCAAAAGCTCAGGAAACACTGAAACACGAAACTATAGCCGTGATTGGCTATGGCGTTCAGGGCCCGGGGCAATCGCTTAACCTGCGCGACAACGGCTTCAATGTAATCATCGGTCAGCGTAAGGGCTCAAAATCGTGGGACAAAGCAGTTATAGACGGCTGGGTTCCCGGAGAAACGCTGTTTGAGATTGAAGAAGCCTGCCGGCGGGCAACCATAATCCAGTACCTGCTTTCCGATGCCGGCCAGATAACGCTCTGGCCCACAGTCAAAAAGCACCTGACCGCAGGAAAGGCATTGTATTTTTCACATGGTTTCGGCATTACATACAAGGAACGCACCGGCATAATTCCACCGGACGATGTTGATGTGATCCTGGTGGCGCCTAAAGGTTCCGGCACCAGTTTGCGCAGGATGTTTCTGCAGGGCAGGGGACTGAATTCAAGCTATGCCATTTTTCAGGATGGAACGGGCCGCGCCTGGGAAAGGGCTGTTTCCTTGGGAATCGGTGTTGGATCCGGCTATTTGTTCGAGACTGACTTCAGAAGGGAAGTTTTCTCTGACCTTACCGGTGAGCGTGGCACTTTGATGGGCGCTATCCAGGGAATCTTTGCCGCACAATTCGAAGTATTGCGCAGCAAAGGTCACTCTCCTTCGGAGGCGTTTAATGAAACTGTGGAAGAACTCACGCAGAGCCTTATGCCACTGGTCGCCGAAAACGGTATGGACTGGATGTATGCCAATTGCTCTACAACGGCCCAGCGTGGGGCTTTGGACTGGTGGAAAAAGTTCCGTGACGCTACGAAACCTGTTTTTGATGAATTGTATGAAGAAGTAGCTTCCGGCAATGAAGCCCAGCGATCCATCGACTCAAACAGCAAGTCCGATTACCGCGAAAAGCTGGAAGCTGAATTAAAAGAGCTCCGTGAATCGGAACTGTGGACCGTTGGCGCCACCGTGCGCAAACTGCGACCGGAGAACAATTAATCCAGAAACTAAATTATTCTGTAAATCCGGCGTATTAACCATATGCCGGATTTTTTTCAGTTCTTTCATTCAGTTGATCAGTTCATAATCAAGAACACCTCCGTTTTATTGTCCATGCAGGAAATCAACCCCAGCTTTCAGATAATTACTGATTTTCCGCGCTTAAACACTATTAAGTAGTAATTTTGGAGTCTGAAAAACTACGCAGACTATGCGAAAAAAAGTTGATTTCCTGGTGATAGGCACCGGCATTGCCGGCCTGAGC
>JAAXUD010000873.1 GCA_013336205.1 Lentimicrobium sp.
CAGTCTTTTCCCTTACACAGCCCCTTACTCAATCGCCGATTCACCTTCAGGTAGTTATTCAAACAATGCCAACAATTCAATAACCCTGACCGAATCAGTTTCACTGGCACATGCCTCTGTTGCAGTGCTGAACTTTTATGCCCGCTGGCGGATTGAAGCCGGTTACGATTATGTGCAGGTTAAAATTTCAACCAACAATGGCTCTACCTGGATCCCCCTGGAAGGAAGATACACACACCTGGGCAATTACAACCAGGCAGCAGGCCAGCCGCTTTATGATGGTATTGTTAGCGGATGGGTTCGGGAAGAAATAAACCTGAGCAAATATGCAGGGCAGGATATCAAACTCAGGTTTACCCTTCGCAGCGATGGAAATACCACTGATGATGGTTATTTCTTCGACAACCTGGCTATTACTATAATTGATGTAACAACTTCAACGCAGTCGCCGGGCATTGCTGAGAATGAGTTTATGTCAGATGCGTGGCCAAATCCAGCCACTGAGGCAGTAAGAATCAGTTATGCGCTACCTGAATTCAATAAAGAATCGGCACTGATAATTTCCGATCTGAGCGGAAAAGTAATGCTCACACTGCCGGTTACAAGCAAAAAAGGTGATATTGAAGTAAATACCGCTGTGCTTGCACCTGGTTTGTATTTGTATTCTCTTGTTCAAAACGGCAATAAGCGCTTTACCAAAAAGCTGATTATACAGTAATACGATAAAAGCCAGGGAATTGAGAAAACAATCCCTGGCTTTTATATTTTTATATCAGGATAGCTCTATCGATAAACCGATTATTCTATCATGTTAAAAACCCCTACCCAATATTTAGTTGAGGTGCAATTTATCCAAGTTCACTGATACGGATCAGTCTTTCAAAATCGAGCACTTTAATATTCTTTCCTTCAATCTGGATAAGCTTGTCATCGCAGAATTTTTTCAGCATCCTGATTACCGTTTCTGAACTCATACCTGATAATTCGCCCAGATCCTTTCGCGAAAGCGGAAGTTCAAATTCGGTCAGTTTAAATACCCTGTTTGAAAGACACAGCAATATGTCAGCAAGGCGGCCATAAGCCTGCTTGTGTGTCAGGCAGAAAAAACGCCCATAAATCTGAACACTGTTAGCGCTTAAAATATCAATCACCTCTTTGGCAAATTCAGCATTCGTCCTTACCAGCTGTCTGAATACATTGATATCAATCTGCTTGATTTCAGTTTCTATATATGCCATGGCCGAATATTGGTAAGTATAGTTATCATCAGATAAAGAGGTAAGGCCCAGCAAATTTCCTGAGGGAACTATTTTGAGTACCAAAGAATTGGTTCCATCGTCTAAAAAAACTTTTGCCAGGCCTTTTTGGACAAACATAACATGTGACACCAAACCTCCCTGTTTGCAAATGATCTCACGTTTGTTATACTTGATTACAACCGAGTTGGCATTTATCAGATTTTCTTCCTCAATGCTGAGCTTTTCGAAACACTTGCAATTGTGTGTACTTATTGTACAACTTGTACCTTGAATAACTTTATTTTCCATCTGAATTTTTTTCCTTCGGAACAAAAATACAAATAAATCATACAAATACCTGTTTCAGATCAACTTAATGACAGATGCGTAGCAGTTAAAATGTGGGTGCATGACTGTTGTTAAAAGATTAACA
>JAAXUD010000339.1 GCA_013336205.1 Lentimicrobium sp.
ACCCAGTGAATCATACATGGCACCCCAGAGCGGATAATTATCGGGATCGCCGCCATCAATACCAAAAGAAGAGTTGGTCGCAACGACAAAGGCACCGGCAGCACCATCGGTTTCATTGTAGCGCTTACGCATTTCAAACACATAATCGTAGGCAATAACCACAATTGCTTCATTGTTTCCCGAACCGGCAATGGGCATTACGTAGGTATTAAAAGCCACTCCCGAAATGCCGGTATTATTGTCGCCGATGGCTGCTGCAATACCTGCTACATGGGTGCCGTGATCATGCGGTGGCACATTTCCTGAATTGGTATAAGCATTCCATCCATTGTAATCATCAATATAACCGTTTTCATCATCGTCAATACTGTTGGCAGGGATTTCGAGGCGGTTTTTCCAGAGATGAAGATCAGCATGGGTTAAATCAACCCCTCCGTCAATCACCGCAACTACTATGCTGTCGCCATTTATAGTCAGGCCACTGGTTGTTATGTCCCATGCAAAAGTTGCTTTGATATCGGCACCGGGCGTTCCACTCATCTGTCCGGTATTTTTCAACGCCCATTCATTTGAAAAGGAGGGATCGTTGGGTATATACTCGCGCTGCTCAACTTTATGGTTAAACTGAGCCAGGTTAACAGCCGGATGTTTTCTGATATCGGAGAGCAGCTTAACCGGATCTGACTTTGACTCCTCGAAACCAAGCAGCCAGATGTTCATCCGGGATGATAGTTTTGTTTCGATGCGTAATCCGGAGGTGCCGAAATTTTCAAGCAAACTGTTAACCAATGTGTTTCCGGAAGATGGCTTTAACTGAACAAGCACCTGTCCAGGTTCTCTTTCAGTATTAGCGGTTTGTGCAAATGACAGCAAACTGCTCAAAAGCAGGATGGAAAGCGTAGAAAATATCTTCATCTATATCCGATTATTTGGTTAACCAATGAATAACAATTGGTAGCAACGGATGTTCAAAAAGCAGTAATGCGGCTATCTGATCATCAGTCTGCTGCTATAGGTGCGGTTGGCTAAGCTTATTTTTACAAGGTACAATCCTGGTTTCAACATGTTGGTATTCAGTTGATATATGTTTTTACCAGTAGTTAAATCAGTATAGTGTTCATGGCAAACCAGTTTTCCTGCACTGTTGAATAAGTGCATATCTGCAGAACCCGAAGCGTCTGCATCGAATGAAAATGTTGTTATTTCTTTTGCAGGATTTGGTGCAATAGTTAAACCAGTTTCAGCAACAGTTGGCAGGTGGGTGCCCGTAAGAATATTTATAGTATCATTAAACATCAGTATCACCTGGTAGTTTTCGGATGAGGTGCTAAAATTCAATGTATCTATAGCATAGCTTGTCATCGGTTCCCTGAATATATGTATCTCAAGTCTGACCATTACTTCCAGTTCTTCGCCGGGTGCAATTGTGTAGGGCAACGAGTTGCCAAATCCTGTTTCCCAGCCCCATTGGCCATCCTGCAATTGAATTATGCCATAGGTTTCGAAGTCAGTAATGACAACATCAGCAGTTGTTGCATTGGTAATGGTGAAGTATTTTCCTGAATATGCCTGATCATCGTCTTCAAAAATCAGGGTATCAGGCTCAATTAACAATTGAGATGCAGTTTTGAAAGGCAGTGTTTTTATATCGAAAAGGCTGTTGGCGGAGGTTGCTTTAAAGCTAATATTCCATTCTCCATTCGGTTCGGTGGGTACTCCGCTGAAGATGCCTTCGCTGCTCAGTTGCATACCTGAAGGCAGGGGAGGGCATTGAAAAAGGCTGGAGGAGTTTGCGACAATACCCAGGGAGCCAGAAATTGCGGCAACCAGGTAATTCTGCCCGTCACCAGCCGAAATGCCTGCTGCCCAGTCTGATGCAGGTGTAATGCCGCTGCCGTAATGAAAGGTAATGTTACCGTTAGGGTAAAGTGTTACTGCAAAATCATTGTCGAATGAAGGATTTTCAAACTTTGAGATTTTCCAGCGGAAAGTGGCATGGGTTGCATCTCCTTCATAGAAAATACCATCGTTGTATTCCGGATAGATCATCAGGTCGGCTCCGTAAGGAGTAATGGCTTTGGCTGCTTTCAGGGCTGCTTCACTACGTATATATTCAAACTGTCCATCAAAAGCAATGGAACCGTCGGTAGTAATTACCAGGTCCTGATACGACTCACCATAAAACGGGAAGGCGAAATCGATAGATTGAGTCGCAAACCCGTCGTCGTAGTTGTTAGGCACCAGTGAATTGGAGGTAATGGCAGGATATTCCGCCTGGTTGTCACTCTCCGTATATTGTTGAATAATAGTCCATTCATATGGTGCTGGTGCACCTGCGGCTTCGAGCTGGTAACTGTAAGGCAGACCTGCCTGTGCAACAGGCAGCTCCTGGGTGGTGATTTCGGCAGGGATAAAATCGAGGGACACATCTACCCACATCCAGGTGGTATCGTTGTTTAGAATGGGAACATTGGCCATTTGACTGGAATATTCCATTGATTGCTCAGGTTGGGTAAGAAAGAGGCTGGTTATCTGACCAGCTGAGGAATTTCCCGGATCCTGTTCCTCTAACTGAATAAAGAACCTGGCTTGCTGACCCGGCTCGATATAACTCAGCAACGGGGTAATATCAAGTCCCATTTCAAGCGATTTGTCAGCTTCGGAATAACCTCCCTGCATATAAAAGTCACCTCCCTGATAACTGAACATCGGAAATTCAAGCACATGAGCAGGCTTGACATCGTTTGTATTTGATGAAACTCCGGCAGAGATTTTTATTTTATTTCTGGAGGTGTGCTTAACGATGGCTTTGAGGTTGATCTGCGGGCTGTAGTCGGTGCGGGTACGGATAACATGCAGCATATTATTCCAGATGCCACCTTCTGCAACAGAAAGCGCCAGCGTACGGTACATTACGTATGCTTTGCCATTATCACCAAAAGAGGAGCCCCAGCTGTTAACCATAATTACGCCTCCGATCTCCCAGTCGCGGAGGTCAACAATAGCATCACCGGTGATGTCCAGGGTGTTGGTGTATTGACCATCGTTGTTAAAATCATAGCGGATATCATCATCGAAACCCACAAATGTCATCGCATGATTTACTTCATAACCCCACTGTGTAACAACCTGCTTTCCGGCATTGGGTGTTCCTGCAGGAAGATAGCTCATACTGAAAACATCCGAAACGCCGGCTGAAAAGTTGGCCAGTCCACCGGAAGGTGATCCGTCAAGCCTGTCGTACATCCACTGCTTTAGGGTTTGCAGTCCTTCCACAGACGACACATCGATGGTTAATACTTCAAGCATGCGGTTGTTCATTCCTGAAAGAAAATTGTCATAGCCGCTCATCCATCGCCGATCGCCACCATACCAGGGAGTGCCGCCATAAGTCTGCACATTGGGACAACCATTGGCTGCAATAATCTGCCAGCCATCAAAGTACCAGGAGCCGCCGCCGGTGCCTCCATTCAGGAAATTCCAGGTGTAATGGGTCGGATATTGTGTTTCCTGGGTGTTGGCCGCGAGCCCACCCAGGTAATCCATTTCGTAAGTAAAGTTATAACCGATGCCACTGGCTTGTCCGCAACTGCCGCCGTCCTGGTTAAAAACAGGTCTGAACCATGGATAGATTGTATTGTCGATGGAAACAGGAAGGTCGCGGTTGTGCTGTGCTGCTGAAAGTGTGAGCTTGGGGGTTGAGGCAATGCGGGTGTAGTCTTCCGGAGTAAGTTCGCGTAATTTCCCGACCAGCCAGGGTTCCCCGTTTGGGTTGGGATTTACATTAATGCTTTCCTGGGCAAGTACGCATAAAGTCAGAGCGAGTGTTGCAGTTAGTATCAGTATTTTTTTCATAATTTATTATGGCTGTTTTTTACCGTATTTTTCCTCGTAAATCCACTGTGCATCAATGCGGATTTGTTCATCTACACTGATCTTGTTGTTTTCGGCTTTCCGTTTTATGTCTTCGAGCCATGCCGGCGTTCCCCTGATGCCCATCTCAAAAACAAGCAGAAGATCGCGTTTTTCAGTGTATTTGTCGGGGTTGTTTTTGTAGTCTTTGTAGAATAAAAATCCGGCTTCCTGCTGAATGCGATCGGGAAGACTGATGTTCATCTCCAGCGATTCCTCGTACATTCTTTTAAATTCGTCGCCATAGATTCTGATGGTGTTCGAGAAAACCTCCACAGGATCGCGTTTGCCGGGGTAAAACAAATCGTATAACTGTTCATCAAAACCCCAGGCAAAGTTGTGAATAAACCTTTC
>JAAXUD010000340.1 GCA_013336205.1 Lentimicrobium sp.
TCCGGCTTTTGATTTGTATTCATCATAACTGTCGGAGAAGTCCTGTGTAGTAACATTAAATTTGTCACGGCCGAAGTATCCGCTTAAGTATATTTTGTTCTTCGGACTGAAGTCATAATTCATTTTGGCATTCAGGTCATAGAAATAGTAGCCAGCCTTTCCATCATCGTTCATAAATGGTTTAATTAAGACATCTATGTAGGTCCTGCGGGCTGAAATAAGGAAAGAAGCCGTGTCTTTTTTGATCGGACCTTCCAGCACCAACCTTGATGAAATAAGTCCGATGCCCGCTTCCCCTGATAATTTCTGCTTATTCCCGTCTTTCATGGTCATTTCAACTACCGATGACAAGCGACCACCGTACCTCGCCGGGAAACCACCTTTGGTTAACTCCACACTCTTCAGCGCGTCGCCATTAAAAATGGAGAAAAATCCGAAAAGGTGACTTGCGTTATAAACCGGAGCATCGTCAAGAATAATAAGATTCTGATCCGGACCTCCACCTCTGACATAGATGCCGCTGTTTCCTTCAGAGCCTTTCTGAACGCCCGGCATCAATTGCAGGGCTTTAAAAACGTCTTTTTCGCCAAATAAAGCAGGAAGATCTTTTACCTGATTAACCGGAAGAGAAATCATACTGATGCGACTGCTTTCGCTTATCCGTTCTGCTTTTTCGGCTGATATTTCAACCTCACTCAGTGTAATGCTGGGTATTAGTATTATATCCTGAACAATGTCCTGATTGAGCGCAGCTTCAAGGATAACAGGCTGATAACCGATAAATGAATACCTGATTTCATAATTGCCTTCAGGCAGCGTGATTGAATAAAAGCCGTAATTATTTGTGGTCGTTCCTGCTTTTAGCTCAGGCAGGTATATGTTTACGCCCGGGAGTAGTTCACGGCTACCTTGCTCCCTGACATATCCACTGATGGAATGTTTTTGCTGCGCAAAAAGATTCAGGCTGGCAATAGAAGCGAATGCCAGAAGAAAGACAACATACCTGTTCATTGGGGTAGTTTAGGATTAGTATCTGATCGGAAAATTTTAGTTGAAATCAGGTTTTCTGTTTCTTTTTCTTAGCGGCAGGAAAGAGTACATTATTAAGTATCAACCTGTAACCAGGCGAGTTGGGGTAAAGATTCAGATCAGTAGGTGGGTCGCCAACCAGGTGCTGATAATCTTCCGGGTCATGTCCTCCATAAAAAGTCCAGGTGCCTTTACCATAATTGCCATGTATATACCTTACTTCATTGGCGGCTTTGTTTTCACCCATGATAATTACTTCCGACTTTACATAATTTTTGTTGAAAGCGGTCGTCTGTCCCATAAATCCTTTAATAACCTGTTCGTGATTCTGTGTAAGCATTGATGGAACCGGATCCCACTTTGCTGAAAAGTCGAACAGTGTAAAAAAGTCATTGGCCATTGTAACCTTTCGGCTGGTGGTAACATCAATGTTTGAAACTTCGTATTCGTAAGGATTTACAACCAGGCTGAATCCTGTAAATGCAAAACAATTGTGGTAATTAAGGTGGTCATTGGCATCGGCATCTGCCGGGTCGCCATCAAACATAACATCGCAGATGTCGATTGCTTCGGATGCCAGGGCGATATCGTAACTGTCAGGTGCCGAGCACATGGCGAAAAGGTATCCGCCGCCAGCCGTAAATTCACGGATTTTTCCGGCAACAGCGAGCTTAAGTTGAGAAACCTTTTCAAACCCGAGTTTTCTGGCATTGCTTTCCGACGTACTTACATCTTCCTGATACCAGGGCGCGTTGCGATAGGCAGCCCAGAATTTCCCAAACTGCCCCGTAAAATCTTCATGGTGAAGGTGAAGCCAGTCATAAAGTGGCAATGCGCCGCCAACAACCTCTTCATCATAAACCACATCGTAAGGGATTTCAGCATAGGTTAAGGCAAGTGTAACGGCATCATCCCAGGGGAGTTTGTTTTTAGGGGTGTAAACGGCAATTTTTGGGGCTTTCTGTAGCCTCATCTCATCCATATTTGCCTGTGGATCAGCAATTTCCTGCAATATGGCCTCAGCCTGTACATCGGCAATAATCTGGTATGAAACACCCCTGACCACACACTCGCCCTCAATGGCAGGGTGATGCCTGAGCATAAAACTTCCACCTTTGTAATTAAGCAGCCAGCTGACTTCAACCTCCTGCTGGAGTGTCCAGAATGCAATTCCATAAGCTTTCAAATGATTTTTCTGTGTATTATCCATTGGGATAAAGATATACGCAGCCGAAAGTCTCAATGTCAGCGCAGCAAGAATGATAAGGAGTAAAATTTCTTTTTTCATAAAAACCGTTAATGCTGTTTCTTTAACGTATCAAAGGCCGGTTTTGTTATCCGGCCAAGATATATTCGTTATAAACAGGAGAAAATCAGGTTGATTGTTTCATTTTTCAGAAGGGGGTTTCAAGGTCCTCTTCCATTTCATTCATTTTTGAGGGCAGGGTATAGGTGTTAATATTTTGATCGAAACCGGAATTTGGCTGTAGTATATTGTTACCGGAATATTCGCCCGGTTCAGGATCGGCAAACTTCGCATATTTGCTGATAAACCGGAGTGGAATATCTTTCAGTGCGCCATTCCTGTGTTTAGCAATGCTGACTTCAGCATGGCCTACCAGGCTGGCCCCGGTTTCATCCTGATTCTGATTGTAATACTCAGGACGGTATATGAAAAGTACCATATCAGCATCCTGCTCAATAGCACCGGATTCCCGGAGGTCAGAGAGCAAAGGTTTTTTATTGGGCCTGTTTTCTACAGATCGGTTTAACTGCGAAAGGGCAATAACCGGGATACTTAATTCTTTTGCAAGACTCTTGAGTGACCTAGATATGGTGCTGATTTCCTGCTCCCGGTTTCCACTGCTGCGATCCAGACCAGCCGACATAAGCTGTATGTAATCGATGACTACCATCTGGATATTATGCTGGGCTTTTAACCGGCGGCATTTTGCCCTGAGTTCAAATATTGAAAGGGAAGGGGTATCGTCGATAAAGAGTGGGGCATCAATTAATGTATTGATCTTGGAATTTAACTGTTCCCACTCATAGTTTTCGAGCGATCCTTTGCGAAGTTTGTCGCCGGGAAGTTGAGCTTCTGCGGATATAAGCCTGGTTACCAATTGAATACTTGACATTTCAAGAGAGAACACTGCCACTGCTTTTTTGAAGTCAACTGCAGCATTGCGGGCGATAGTCAGCACAAAAGCCGTTTTTCCCATACCTGGCCGAGCAGCAATAATAATCAGGTCGGAAGGTTGCCAACCAGCGGTAACCCTGTCCAATTCTGTAAAGCCTGAAGCTACCCCACTAAACTGACCGGTTTGATTTCGTGCGGCCTCAATCTGTTTAACTGCATCCCGCACCAGCGAATGCATATCCAGATAATTGCGCCGCATATTGTTTTCACCTACGCTAAACAGCTGGTTTTCTGCTTTGTCTAGAAGGCTGAACACATCCGTTGTGTCTTCGTAAGCATCCTTGATAATCTCAGAAGAAATCCGGATCAATTCACGCTGAATAAACTTCTGAAGGATAATTCGTGCATGAAATTCAGTATTTGCAGCAGAGGCAACCCTATTGGTGAGCTGGGCAATATAAAACGGACCACCGGCTAATTCAAGTTCACCGGTAAATTTTAATTCATTGGTGACTGTAAGAATATCAATGGGTTCTGTTTTTGCAAAAAGACGTGTAATCGCCTGAAAAATAGTCCGGTGCGATTCTTTATAAAATGCATCGGGTCTTATTACATCAATGATGGATGCCAGGGCATCCTTTTCAAGCATAATCGCTCCGAGAACTGCTTCTTCAAGTTCGACCGCCTGGGGTGGCACTTTCCCATGTTCAAATATATCACTGAGCGGCTGCGGACGGTTTGTCCTTTTTTTTCTGCTTTCGCCTACGATATTTTTATTCTCTTCCATACTCCAAAAATAGGGAATCCGGACTAAGTTGAAACCCCATAAATCAAATTTAGTTATTAACATTGATAAATAGTTGAAATACAGTTATATATGATTATAATAATTATCGTGTCAATGATCATTCTGTTATTAAAAGTTGCGATTATTTCAATGATTAATTCGCCATTGTTCCTCCAATAATTATTATCAAAGAACAGAAGGTACACAAGCACGAAATTTTCATTCAGCGCTTGCTAATCAGAATAAAATATGTAGGTTTGAACATCTAAATATTACAAAACATGCTGAACTTATTTTTAAAACCATC
>JAAXUD010000341.1 GCA_013336205.1 Lentimicrobium sp.
TACCAAATCTCGAAACGCCTGCTGAATATCGCTATCTGAAGATTATCGGGGCCGATCTGGTCGGAATGTCGACCGTACCCGAAGTAATAGCCTGTAACCATATGAAACTTCCCTGCGCAGCCGTGAGTGTGATAACCGATGAATGCGATCCGGACAACCTGAAACCGGTTGAACTTTCAGAGATCATCGCAACGGCAGCTATAGCAGAAAAGTCGCTGACGAGGTTATTTATGAATTTTCTTGGACATATCCCTGAGTAGGCTGAGGTCGGAGGTCAGAGGTCAGAGGTCAGAGGTCAGAAGTCGGAAGTAAGAAGTCAGAGGTAAGAGGTAAGAAGTAAGAGGTAGGAAATCCGAAATCTGCAATCCGATATCCGAAATCAGCAATCCGAAATCCGAAATCCGAAATCCGAAATCCAAAATCCACTTCAATGCATCCGTACCCGTTTCAGCAGATAAGGCAGCAATATCTGCCTGTATCCCTGGTTAATGTCAGCCTCCACCAGGTCGATATGGTAACCGGCGCATTTCACAGCCAGCTCTGATTTAAAAGATCGCATACGCTCAGTATAACCGGCTCTGATTTCGTGTGGTTTTACCTTGAGTTCTTCGCCCGATTCGAGGTCAACAAAACGGTAGGGTTTATTATCATAGGCAAATTCAACTTCATGTTGTTTGTCGTACACATGAAAAAGTATCACCTCGTGTTTGTTGTGCCTCAGGTGCTGTAACGCAGGAAACAGTTCATCCTGTGCTTCACTGGTATCAAGCATATCGCTGAAAATAACCACCAATGAGCGTTTGTGAATATTATCCGCTATCTGATGAAGGGCTTTTGCTGCAGAAGTATATTTGCCCCTGATATCCAGTACCGGATTCAGCAACTTCTCCATTTCCGAATACAAATACTTATGGTGGGTGGCATTGCTGTGGGCCTGGGTGTGCAGGTATACTTCATCAGCAAAAACACTGAGCCCGGCAGCATCGCGTTGCTTGCGCAGCAGGTGCATAATGGCCGCGGCGGAATAAACCGAAAAAACCATTTTGTTGGATGCATCAGGCGATGCTGAATCCTTAACCGGAAAGTACATGGATGAACTTCCATCAATCACGATCTGACACCGGAGGTTTGTTTCCTCTTCGTATCGCTTGACAAACATTTTTTCGGTCCGGCCAAATAGCTTCCAGTCGATGTGCTTTACCGATTCGCCCTGGTTATAGAGCCTGTGTTCGGCAAATTCAACCGAAAAACCATGAAAGGGACTTTTATGAAGACCGGTAATAAATCCCTCAACTACCTGACGTGCAAGTAGTTCCAAAGGGCTAAACTCATCGAACCTGGCCTGGTCAATAGTTATGGGCACAAAAAGTGAGGTTAGGTTAAATACAAATAAAAAGGGATACATGCCTGAACGAACATGCATCCCGGAAATGTTGTTTTAAGATTACAGCAGCTTCTCAAGCTTGCCGGCCAGCACCGATTTGGGCACTGCACCTACCTGCTTATCAGCTACTTCTCCGTTTTTAAAGAAGAGTATGGTCGGAATGTTCCTGATGCCGTATTTGGCGGTAACGCCCGGGTTACTGTCTACATCAAGCTTGCCTATTACAGCCCGTCCTTCGTATTCATGGCTCAGCTCTTCTACCAGTGGACCAACCATGCGGCAGGGACCACACCATTCTGCCCAAAGGTCAACAATTGCTGGTTTATCTGATTTGAGAACAAGCTCCTCAAAATTAGCATCGGTTAATTCAATTGCCATAATTTTTATTTTTGGTGGTTTAACATTGTAAGTTTGTGTTCAAAGGTAATTTTTTTTCAGTTTTAAAGTGAGTGCCGAAGATATTTTTCACTGCAAATTAACAATTGAGGCCAAACCTCTGCCGGTTGGTAATTTTAAATTATGAAAGCGTAAATCCGATTTCAGGCAGGCCTTTGAGCCATTCGGTAAAACGGCCCGGATCGATGCGCAGCCGCGAAGGCAATTCAACCGAAATCCTTCCCAGATTGTCAAGCAGATTGACAGCCAGCGGACAGCTGCCCTTGTACTCATAAACCGCTCCATGAAGCCGGGCAATCATTTCAGTATTCACATCATAAATACTGATATTCAGAGTTACCTTTTTAGTCATTTTCTCCATGGTCTCTGCCAGAAGGCTCATAGTAGCAATTTTCAGCTCTATCTGGTCCGAATCGCGAAACCGTTTCTGCACTGTACCGGTGACCAACAAAGCCAGGCCTTCTTCGAGCAGATACTTCATTCTCAGATAATCATCCGAGAACAGCGTAAGTTGAATGGAGTCATCTATATCTTCTATAACAAAACTTCCATAGGGTTTGTTCTGTTTGGAGATGCGATGATTTACCGAGGATACGATTCCGCCAAAAACTACCTGTTGCCCCAACAGCCGTTTTATATTCTCTTCCCTGATATCCGAGATGGTATTTTTAGAAAAAGCCGCCAATTCTGCCTTATAATCGTCGAGCGGATGCCCCGACATATAAAAACCTGTCACTTCCTTTTCATTTCTCAGCTGCTCAAGGTTACTCCAGGGCTCACATACCGGCATTTTAACTTCCGGCATCTGCACGTCAGAATCACCCCCGAAAAGGCTTACCTGAATACCTGACTTCAGGGCCTGAAATTCAGCGGCATGCTTCATAACTTTCTCAAGAAAGGAGAGTCCGTCCCCATTTTCCTTCTGAAAATACTGTGCCCGGTGGGTTCCGGCAAAATTATCGAACGCACCTGCCATAGCCAGTGCCTCCAGGCTTCGGCGGCTGACGGTGCGAAGATTGACACGACGGGTAAGTTCAAGAATATTCTCAAAAGGCCCATTCGCCTGCCGTTCCTCAATCAGTGCATTCACCGCGTTTTCACCTACGCCCTTAATGGCGCCGATTCCAAAACGGATTTCGCCCTTTTTGTTTACCTTAAAATGGTAGCCCGATTCATTCACATCGGGGCTAAGCACCGGAATGCCCATACGCTTGGTTTCATCTATAAAGAAGGTAATCTTCTTGATATCGCTGAGGTTGTGTGTCATGACCGATGCCATGTATTCGGCAGGATAATGGGCTTTTAGCCAGGCGGTCTGGAAGGCGACAAAGGCATAACAGGTAGAATGTGACTTATTGAAGGCATAGGCCGCAAAAGCTTCCCAGTCGACCCATATTTTTTCACAAACTTTCAGGTCAAGGTTATTGACCTTGCAACCATCCATAAATTTGTTCTTCTTCTCATTCAGGGTCTTGATGTCCTTTTTACCCATCGCCTTGCGCAGGGTATCGGCATCGCCTTTGGTAAAATTGGCCAGTTTCTGCGAAAGCAGCATAACCTGTTCCTGATACACTGTAATACCATGAGTTTCCTCCAGGTACTCCTTCATCTCCGGAACATCATAAGTCACCGGCTCCCGGCCAAATTTACGTGCGATAAAGTTGGGAATATACTCCATGGGGCCCGGACGGTAAAGGGCATTCATGGCAATCAGGTCCTCAAACTTATCAGGTTTCAGTTCGCGCAGGTGCTTTTGCATACCGGCCGACTCAAACTGAAATGTGGCATTGGTTTCACCGCGCTGGTACAATTCAAGCGTTTTCGGATCGTCGAGCGGCACCTCATCAATATCCATTTTTACACCATGATTCTCCTCTATCATCTGGAGGGCATCGCGGATAATGGTTAATGTTTTCAATCCCAGGAAATCCATTTTGATAACCCCGGCATTCTCAATCTCTTTTCCTTCGAATTGGGTGATAAGCAGTTCCGTTTCTTTTGAGGTATGCACCGGGATGATGTCGGTGAGGTCGCAGGGAGCAATAATGATGCCCGCCGCATGGATTCCGGTGCTTCTTACCGATCCTTCAAGTGCCACCGCTTCTTTCATCACTTCGGCCTGCAAATCAGAGCCTTTCGCTATCTCGCGGAGTTTTTTAATATCTTCAAGGTCCTCGCTGGTAAATTGCTCCTTCTCTTTCAGGCTTCCGGCGCCCTCCAACGGAGCGAGCATAACCCGCCTCAGCTCAGTACCGGGCTTGTCAGGAACCAGTTTTGCAAGCATATTGGATTCATTCAGCGGAAGATCCAACACCCTGGCTACATCCTTTATTGAACTTTTGGCGGCCATTGAACCAAAGGTTACAATCTGGGCAACCTGGTTGCGGCCATACTTGGCCACTACATAATCGATGACTTTCTGCCTGCCTTCATCATCAAAGTCGGTATCAATATCGGGCATGCTCTTGCGGTCAGG
>JAAXUD010000342.1 GCA_013336205.1 Lentimicrobium sp.
TCTTGAAAGGTCATTTGTCCGGATGGGTATATTTGATTTTGCCAATCAACCGGTATCTGAGATTCATGAATTAAATGAAGGACTTGATACCCACCCCGACATACTTGAATTTATTTCTGAAAAGGTAAGTGAATTGCTCGAAGCGTATAGTATTGATTCTTTAAAAGTTCTTGGAATAGGCGTTTCATTGCCTGGATTAATTGACCTGAAAACCGGGCTCTCATACACCTACCTGAATACAGGCAGACCGGCTGCAGAGGTCCTGAGCGAAAAAACCGGATTCCCGGTATTTATCGAACACGATACCAGGGCTATGGCCTGGGGTGAGCAGGCATTTGGCCTTGCACGCGGTTTCAGTAATGTATTATGCCTGAATGTGGGCAGTGGAATTGGCCTGAGTATGATTTTAAACGGAAAACTTTACATGGGTCATTCCGGTTATTCAGGTGAATTTGGTCACATCCAGATAGAGCCCAATGGCCAGCTTTGTCATTGCGGAAAAATAGGTTGTATTGAAACACTTGCTTCCGGAAAATCGATGGTAGCCAAGGCCAGAAGAGATATCAGCGCCGGAGCGATTACACAAATCAACAATATGATTGAAGGTGATCTGAGTAAACTTAACATCAAGATCATTATGGAAGCCGCCCGAAAAGGTGATCAGTTCGCCATCGATATGCTGGCCAGAATTGGTGAAGCCCTGGGCAAAGGACTGGCAATTCTAATTCACCTTTTCAACCCGGAATTGATTATTATCGGTGGGGAAATGTCCAGAGCCGCCGATTACCTTATCTCTCCCATTGAAAGTAACCTGAACATTTACACAATCTCCCGCATCAGACGGGATGCCAAAATCGTTGCATCCAACCTGGGCGACAATGCCAGATTAATGGGGACACTTGCGTTGGTAATGAACCGGATTTTCGCCTGACATTACATTCTGTTAATCCATACCAGGTTAGTTATGCCCCTTATGGGTAATCTTTGATATTAGTTTTTAGAAATCCAGAATCAACAACTTGAAAAATGCAGAATTCACTTACCGGAAATTCTAACCGAAAATCCTACGTACTTTCAATCAGCATCATAGGCGCATTATTTTTTATTTTTGGATTTGTAACCTGGCTTAATGGTATACTGATTCCATACCTGAAAATAGCCTGTGAGCTCACCAATTATCAGGCACTGTTTGTTGCTTTTGCATTCTATATTTCCTATTTCGTAATGGCGCTGCCCTCGTCCTGGGTTCTAAAAAAGACAGGATTCAAGAAAGGGATGATGCTGGGCCTTTGGGTAATGTCGATCGGAACCCTCATTTTTATCCCGGCGGCTATGACACGGATTTACGGACTATTCCTGACCGGACTATTTGTAATGGGCACGGGACTTTCAATTCTGCAAACGGCATCCAACCCTTATGCAACCATACTTGGCCCGCGCGAAAGTGCTGCCAAAAGAATCAGCATACTCGGCATCTGCAATAAACTGGCAGGCGCCATTGCACCGGTTATCCTGGCTTATTATATATTGCATGACGGAGATGCGTTCGTTGAGAAACTGGGAACGTTGAATGAAGCCGCCAGATTGGCCGAATTAGATATCCTTGCTGAAAGAGTAATCGGACCATATATCATCATGACAATTATTCTTTTCCTTCTTGGTATTGGAATCAGGTATTCCCCATTACCCGAAATTGAAGTAGAAAATGAGGAAGAAAGCAAAAATAATGAGATTTCGGGAAGGAAAAATATATTTGCTTTCCCGCATCTGCTGATGGGTGTAATCGCTTTGTTTTTTTATGTTGGAGCTGAAGTTATTGCAGGTGATACAATTATCCGTTACGGAATATCAATTGGAATTGAAATTGCACAGGCCAAAGCATTTACTTCCTATACACTTATTTCAATGGTTGCCGGTTACATAATCGGAATTATTCTGATTCCAAAATACATATCACAACGACTGGCTCTGCTTTCTTCAGGTATTCTTGGAGTGCTTTTTACTTTAGCTGCTGTATACACGACCGGTCTCACCTCTGTTTTCTTTATTGCAATTCTGGGGTTGGCAAATGCATTGGTATGGCCTGCTATCTGGCCACTGGCTATCCACAACCTCGGTAGCTTTATCAAAACCGGATCGGCTTTACTCATCATGGCAATTGCCGGAGGAGCCCTTCTCCCATTGATTTGGGGAAAACTGGCCGACGCCTGGGGTTCGCAGCAAGCCTACTTGATTCTCATCCCCAGTTATCTGATTATTATCTACTACGCGGTTTGGGGTTATAAATTAAAAACCAGAAACTAACATGATAAATTTACAGGCTTAACAAATAAGACTGTAAGAAACTATGTCATTCAAACCGGCTTGATTTTTAGGACTGCATATTTAGGATATGCCATCTTAGCTGGAGAATAACCAATCAAAAAAGTCGAAAAACAGATAAAAAAAAATGAAACCTACACTTATTATTCTTGCTGCCGGTATGGGCAGTCGTTACGGCGGATTAAAGCAGGTAGATCCAATCGGTCCTTCAGGTGAAACAATTCTCGACTACTCTGTATTCGATGCAATCCGGGCAGGATTTGGCAAAGTCGTTTTTATTATTCGCAAAGACATTGAAAACGATTTCAAGGAAATTTTCATAAACCGTTTACAAAAACACATTGAGATTGAGTGGGTTTTCCAGGAAACAGATAATCTGCCGGTTGGATTCACCAAACCTGAAGAACGGGTTAAACCCTGGGGAACAGGTCATGCTGTGATGATGGCTGCAGGAAAGGTTAATGAACCATTTGCAGTGATTAATGCCGATGACTTTTACGGTTTTGACGCTTTCAAAACCATAGCCGGCTTTTTTGCCGCTCAGCAGATACAAGGTGCCGCTGATTATGCCATGGTTGCTTATGAATTACAAAATACCCTCTCAGATTTTGGTACAGTTTCACGCGGCGAATGCGCTACCGACGAAAATAACCTGCTGCAAAGCGTAACAGAAAGAACCCAGATTGAAAAAACCGGTGAGAATATTGTTTACCGCGATCCCGATGGACGTGAAACCATACTTAAGGCAAAAACCCCGGTCTCTATGAATTTCTGGGGCTTCACCCCTGACTTTTTCAATCACCTGGAAGCGCAGTTTATCGATTTCTTAAAAACCAACGGCGACAATCTGAAATCTGAATTTTATATTCCTACGGTGGTCGATCAACTGATAAAAAAGGGTAGGAAAAAAGTTAAAGTGCTGAGTAATTCAGGTCAATGGTTCGGGATTACTTACAAAGAAGACAAACCATTGGTTATCAAGAAGCTAAACCAATTAATAGCTGATGGTTTATATCCTGCTAATTTGTGGAATGATTAAAATCTTTGATTAAATGGATTTTCCTATTACCCTTCTTTCAAGGATTTTCAGAATTCCCGGCTTACCATATACCAGTGAATCTGTTCAAAGTGGTCATATTAACACAACGTACAGAATTCTTGAGGGGAATAATCCTGTTTATATTCTTCAGAGGGTAAATGTGGATATTTTCAAGGATATACATGCCCTGATGTCAAATTACCAGGTTGTTGCTGATAACTATACTGAATCATTCCTGCCGTCAGGTGAAAAATTAAGCATTCCTGAAATTATTAAAACACATGAAGGCCACTTATTCTTTACTGATGAGCAAAACGGGCATTGGAGGTTAATTACTCACCTGCAGGGCACCGATGGCAGTTACGTCTTAAGGAATAAAAACACCTCCTATCAGGGAGGACTTGCATTTGGCGCATTTCTTAAAGGTTTATCTGAAATTAATCCTGAAAAGCTTCAGCTTATTCTTCCGGATTTTCATTCTCTTGAAAGACGTTTTGGCGAATTTCAGAATGCGCTGGAGAAAAATGCATTTAACCGCACCCCGGCAACACAGCAGGAAATTGAATTCATCAGCAGCAGGTTTCAGGCCATGATGAAAATTCCCAATATGATTGCCAGGGGTGATATCCCCTTAAGGGTAGTGCACAATGACACCAAACTTTCAAACGTAATATATAACAAATCGGACAAGGCTATTGGAGTTATTGATCTTGATACGGTTATGCCCGGATCAGCTTTGTTTGATTTTGGAGATGCAATCAGGTCATGCGCCAATACTGCCGCTGAAGATGAACCAGAACTCTCAGAAGTGAGTTTTGATATTGGCTTATTTGAATCATTTTCAAAAGGTTACCTTGAAACTGCCGGAACTATCCTGAATAAGAAGGAAATCCGG
>JAAXUD010000874.1 GCA_013336205.1 Lentimicrobium sp.
TCGGCAAAAGGTCCCTGAAAAACAATAGCATCCGGCGCATATTGCCTGATAATATCTTCAAGCGGTACAATTACACTGCCATCAAACCATATTTCAGTGATGCCCGGGGTTCGTGATAAGACTTCCGTCCATTGTTTCCGCAGAATCTGATTGTAAGCTTCCTGTTTGCCGGGGTCTTTGGTGCGCCCTCCGCCACCCAGGTAGGCGCCAAACGATTCATCACCCGGATAAATATAAACGCCCAGTTTCATTCCCCTGCTTTTACAGGCTTCCGCCAGCTCCGCCAGCACATCGCCTTTCCCATTTTTATAAGGAGTGCTCTTGATGCTGTAGGCGGTGGTTTCTGTTTGCCACCAGCAGAATCCTCCCACATGTTTGGCAACAAAGATGATCATCCTGGCACCCCACGATTCCGCAACATCAATCCATTGATTTACATCCAGATTGGCAGGGTTTATCTTTGAAAGCGGCGTTGAATGGTTATCATAGGCACTTCCCTGCCAGGTTGCAGGATCAAAGTGAATGAACATGGTTTGCTCCATCTCCTGCCAAAGAACCTGCGCAGGGCTGGGTAAAGCCTGTTTTTTACCATCAGGATGCTGTTGTGCTGATAGTGAAAATGATATCAGCATCAGAAGCGCAATAAGTCGGATTATTTTGATTTTCACGGCTGGATTGTATTTGGAAGAATTATATCTTTAGCCCTCTCTTCAGGTATGACCTTCAGCTTTTCAATACGATGATTGCGGTACACGCACTCTACAGTTGTATTGAATGGTGCGTGAAGTTTGAAATCAACGTCCCAGTCCCCGGGCCAGGCAGGCATAAGCCTGATTTCTCTTCCTTCGCACTGCAACAGCATATAATTGAGTGCAATCTGCAGGTTTCCTCCATGGTCAACATCCGGAATCCAATCGTTGTGAGCGTCCCAGAAAGCCGGGAAACGGCTTTTACTATACTCTTCCGGTGCCACCCGTTGTGTGACCATTATGCGGGCTGAATCAGTTAGTCCCAGAAGCGCAGCATCCACCACATTCTGATACCAGCATTTGTCTTCGCGGAATTTCCTTAAGGCATAGGTATTCCTGCCAGTTTCAATATCATCTTTGCCAACACCATAAATACGGTAGGGAAACACTGCATATAATTCCGGATTCTCAACATTCATAAGCATATCGTAAATCAAAGCAGGGGCAAGTTTCTTTTTAACACCAGTTACTTCAGAAGGCAATGGCGGAATCTGATGGTACAAAGCTTGCCATAACCGATGAGTGGCCTCTGTTGTGATTGCCTGAGGCAGGGTCAGCAATTTTCCGAGCGTATAGTTAAGTCCGGCGATTTCAGGCATCGGATTAAGGGCAACCTGGTATGTTTCGAGCGCCTGGGCAGGGCCAATGTGCATTTTTCCATGATTATCCAGCCGATAATGCTGATCGTAGAAAAGCATGATCTCTGTCGCAAATGGGATCAGATAATTTACGGCAAAAGCGGTGTCACCGGTATAACTGAAGTATTCATACATCATCAGCGTTTGTTCGATGCCGCTTTGAAAGTGATAAGTTATATAGGTGCATTCATCAAGCGGATTTTTTCGTAATTCGAAGGGTGTCCAGCCATAATGCGCGCTTATATCGGTTCCCCAGGGAGTAACTGTTTCAGGGAAAA
>JAAXUD010000343.1 GCA_013336205.1 Lentimicrobium sp.
CCATTCCTACAAATTGAGCACCCTGTCCGGGGAATACATATGCTTTCATACGTTAATTTTTCGTTTATAAAACGGTGCAAAGGTATAAAAATACCTGCAGGAGAATTAATGTCAGGCAAACCGCTTAATATCAGGCATATGCCGGTGTTATTCCCTGGTGATGGTCAGATTGAAAGGTTTGTCCGTTGGCGAAACAAAGATATTGTCCCGAATAAAGAAATGGTGGAGCAATTGGGTAGATAATATTCCGGCCAGGCCCATGTTTTCAACCTCAGTAACCTGTCCGTTTTTCTCAATCTTATCAATCAGCTTATCAACTTTCCCGGAATCAAAATAGCCAAACGATCTGATCGTCGATTCATTCAGCATTTCCTTAACATAATCGGGTGCTTCAGGACCAAGGAAACTCGTGTGTATTGGCGCGCGGTAAGCTTGTTTGTGCCGTTTCAGGATGGATTCAGGGATTTTCCCCTTCATCATTTTTTTAAGAATAAATTTTTCATTCAAACAATTGAGCTTAAAACTTTCCGGCAACCCTGCAGTATACTCAATTATTCTATGATCCAGAAAAGGATAACGACCCTCAACCGAATTGGCCATGGCCATTCTGTCGCCCTGGGAAGAAAGCAGGTAGCCTGACATAAAAACAGACGATTCAAGAAATTGTGATTTTGCCAGTTCCCCCCAATTGCTGAAATTCTCAGCCAGGGTTCTGCCAACTTCGTCAATGGGATCATAGTCGTTTAGACCGGCTGTAACCGGATCGGCAAAGTAATTCTGAAGCCTTGAAGTATTGTGCCAACGCAGCAGATGTGAATAGTAAGGATTTTCAGTTTCGTTCAGTTTATAGCCAAAAAACATCTTTAAAACCGTTGTTTTGGCATCTTTCATCATCGGCAGATAGGGGTATAATTTTTTAAGCAACAGCGGCCTGATGTCAGATTGAGGATTCCGGGCCCAGAAGCGCCTGATTTTTGACTCCTTAAAGATGTTGTAACCTGCCAGCATTTCATCGGCACCTTCACCGGTTATCACAACTTTAATATTCTGCGCTCTCACTTTTTCAGAAAGCATATACATTGGAGTTGGAGCGGTTCTCAGGATCGGGAACTCTGTATGCTTTATTGTATCGTAGAAATACCTGCCAATTTCTGCAGAACTGCAGGTAAAGGCCATGTGGTTGGTATTGAAATATTTAGCGGCTTCAAGTTGATAGGAAGTTTCATCAAAGGCTTTGTCTTTGAATCCGATTGAAAAAGTATTTAAAACCTTTGGTTCAATCTCGTGAATAAACGCAGTGGTAACGCTTGAATCAATACCTCCACTCAGATAAGCTGCTACTTCTACATCAGCCCTGAGGCGGATTTTTACGGAATCTCTGAAAAGCTCACGCAGTTCCTCGGTTGCTTCTCCGATGCTCTTTTTAGAATAATTATCAGGTTCCGGAAAACTAAGGTTCCAGTATTTCTCACTGCTGACCGAATTTTCATTGATCAGCATAAAATGACCCGGAGGAACCTCAAAAACATCCTCAAATGGTGTCGCAGGTGTGATGGTTGTCCAGAAGGTGAAAATCTGGGAAAGTCCCTTGTGATTCAAAGCCCTTCTTACTGTGGGTATTTGAAAAATTCCTTTGATCTCGGAGCAGAAAATAAACTGATTATCAGCCCGGGTATAAAAAATAGGCCGAATGCCAACCCGATCGCGGGCAAGGAAAAGCTCTTTCTTGTGCTTGTCCCAGATAGCAATTGCAAACTGGCCAATAAATTTTTGCAGGCATGAGGGCCCCCATTGGGCATAGGCCTGCAAAACAACTTCAGTATCAGATTGTGTGGTAAAATGAATACCGAGAAGTTCAAGTTCGCGTTTGATCTCAATATAATTAAAAAGTTCGCCGTTGTATACAATCCAGTACCTTTTATCCCTGACCTGCATTGGCTGCTGTCCTGATGACAGGTCAATAATACTGAGGCGTACATTTCCCAGCCCGATTCCTGAACTTAGATAAATACCACTTTCATCCGGTCCCCTATACTTTATGGAGGCCAGCATCGATGAAAGCTGCTGCTCGGATGGCGGATTATTAGCAGCCGGGAAATTGAAAATTCCAGCAATACCACACATAAGGCAATGGTTTAGTTGAGCTTACGGCCGATAAAATTAGCAATGGCGTTTACCGATTCGAAATTGCCTTCCAGTAATTCTGAATCAGCTGCTTTTATGTTAAAATTCTCTTCTATGAAGTTTATTAAAGACAGAAAACCCATCGAATCGAAAATTCCTTCAATAAAGATAAGTGTATCATCCTGAACTTTTTCAGATGGCACGAAGGAAGTTTCGACAATAAACTTCTTCAACTGGTCTTTAACAAGTGTTATCTCAGTCATAACTTAGTTTGATTTGATTCTTACTTTCAGAAATTTTCTTTAATTATTTATTTTACCTGTTAAACCTGTTTTTTGCCCGTTTGTTTCGATTATATCCACTATTCTCTCACAAAATAAAGGTGAAACTTGATTGGCAAACTCTCCATTGGGATGGGAATCGTCTTTTTTTACTGCATATTCGGGTTTTAAATACCGGCCGCCTTCAGTTCCCAGATTATAAAAGTCCCAAAGGTAAATGTTATCACCTTCAATATCCCACTCATTTATTACCCAATTGACGAATTCCCTTGTTCTGTCTGCCTCTTCGGGGGTAGTCTGGGATTCAACAAGTGCTGCTGCGGTCCATAGCAGGAATTTGGTTTCGGGGAATTCCTGAAGTTTTGCCCTGAGAGCAAGGTATTGAGCTTTGTAATTCTCCAGCGTTTTTTCAGATGAATTAATGTCCGCAGTGTCTTGGGTTTTATTAATGTTTCCAACGGGGAAGCAGTGTTTAAAAATTATAAGATCGTAATCTTTACTCAGCATTTCCAATGTTGGCTCTTCCTGATATGGTTGTTCACCGGCGTTTTTTACCCAGATATTGAAATAATCGTAAGGATAATTATTCCAACCATAGGGTTTGGCTTTTGGAAAATTTTGTTCAGTAATGAAATAATTTGTACTTTTGGTTTTATTATAATTGGCAAACCATTCAGGTACTGCTTCGTATTTGTTAAAGATTCCTGTTACCTTTTTAAACCCGGTTGGCATGCCTTTCCATATTACATGACCGGTGCTGTGGTGCAGAAATATTATGTTAACTACCTTTTGATCAGGATTCACTTTATTTTCATTTTTGCATCCTGTAATAAAAAAAATGGAAACTGTCAAAGCTAAGACAGTAATAATTGATACTTTTGTTTTTAACATGGCTAAAAGTTGCATTAGTTAGGAAATCATTAATTTCATTCACGTAATACTATTTTTCAGGTGTTATTCAACTCTTTTCACTTTTTTGTGTTTTTTGCTGTTTCATTCCTGTTGTATTACGGAATAAGCCAAAAATACAGGCAAACTGTGCTGTTAGCCTCGAGCTTGTTTTTTATTGCAATGCTCTCTCCAAATTTAGTGATTTTTACATTTGTGTTTATTATTATCAATTATTTTTTTGGAAGAACTCTTGAAAGTCTGCTTGATACGAAATGGAGGCTCAAAATATTCTGGGCTGCAATATTTGCAAATATTGGGATCCTGGCCTTCTATAAATACATCAATTTTTTGTTTGAAAATATCAATGCAATACTTGGCTTTTTCTCAGTTAATCATGCTTTGCCTTATCTTTCAATCATCATTCCTGTTGGAATTTCCTATTATACTTTTCAGGCGTTGGGTTATATTATCAGAATTAACAGGCGGGCTGAGAAATCGGAAAAGAATTTTATAAATTTCGCTAATTATCTTGCTTTCTTTCCTAAGTTTCTTGCCGGACCCGTTGAGCGTTCAAATCATTTTTTTCCCCAGGTAAATTCCGGAATTATTTTTAAAGAAGAAAATATTACTGCCGGACTCAGGCTTTTTCTCTGGGGCATGTTTAAAAAAGTGGTCATCGGAGATAACCTCGGGGCACCTGTTGCACTGGTTTACGGTAACATGGAAAATTACTCAGGCGTACCATTATTGTTGATTTTCTTTATCCAGGGGATTCATCTTTATTGCGATTTTTCAGGTTATACAGACATGGCCCTTGGAATAGCCAGAGTTTTTGGGATTAAGCTGGCTGACAACTTCAACAGGCCTTTCTTTGCAAAGAACGTAGCAGAATTCTGGAGACGCTGGCATATGTCTCTTTCATCCTGGTGTAACGATTTTATTTTTTCTCCTTTT